>JBAXDE010000168.1:0-5021 GCA_037141115.1 Methanomicrobiales archaeon
TAAATCAATTAGACCAAGAACACTTTTATCCGTTTAGTGGCAAACTTGGGTTGAACCCGGGAGTTCGCCTTTCATTATCAAATCTGATCCCCAGATGCTGGGTGACCTGAAAGCCAGTAGCACAGCAACCAGCAAATTCACGGTCCGGATTCCTTCGGAAACCCCGGCAGGAATCTACAACCTTCCCGTCAGACTGAATTATACGTACATGTATTCGGCAGAGCAGTATGGTACTGACACTATCCAGTACTCGTATAAGACGGTGGACGAAGTATTCGAAATACCCGTTAAGATCAAGCCGGATGTCCAGATCAATGTGGTTTCTGCTGATATTCAGCATCTCAATGCCGGCACAGAAGGTTCGATTCGCCTTGAGGTAAAAAACATCGGACACGAAGATGCGAAGAAAGCAATCATCGTTATCGTACGCAATGATGGGAGTCCGGTAATCCCCACAGAGAGTAACGCCTATATCGGTGACTTTCCTTCCAACGGATCTGCAACCGCTGTCTTCAAGGCAACCGTTGCTGATAGTGCAGAAGCCCAGACTTATCCGCTGGATGTGTTTGTAAGATATGAGAATACAGAAGGAGATGTTGTTTCATCTGACATCAAAACAATTGGAGTTCCCGTTGGCGGGAAGATTGAATTCGCCATTGTTTCAGACCCTGAAACGTTAAACCCCGGCCAGAAAAAAGTGATCACGGTCAAATACAAGAACACCGGTGGTGCCATTGCACGTCAGGCACAGGCCCGCGTGAGCATGGTCGATCCGTTCACCAGTAATGATGACACCGCGTACCTTGGGGATATCGCACCGGGTGAGACGAAAGATGCATCATTTCTTATAACTGTGGCCGGGACAGCAACCCTGAAAAAATATGGTATTGATTCGGAGATCCGTTACCGTGACGCATTTGATAACTCGATCATATCAGATCCGATAAAACTTGGCGTGAACGTGGGTAAGGATGCGGGTGCTGTTGCCGGTTTGATGAAAAACCCAATCGCCCTTGCAATAATTGCCATTGTGATACTTGGAATCGGCTACGCTATCTACCGTAGAAATAAATCACGGTGATTGGTTCAACATGACTCACAAGGGTTTTTCCGGCACAGCCGGGATCGCAATCATAATTTTAACCCTGCTCACCTGCAGTTCCCTTATCGTGACACCCGTTTCAGCTGCGACAAAGTACCTGGGAGGTGCCCCATCATTTTCTGCAACTGTTTATGGTGTCAATGAGTTCACACCGGGCGAGGATGCAACGATCAGCATCCTGGTGAAAAATGCCGGCCTCAATCCATTAAAGCAACTTAACCGGGGTACAATTGATGCAGAAGATCTTCCCAATACCGCGAAATTTGTCACTATCGGACTAACATCTGCCAGTGATGCGGTGGTAATCAAGACCGATCCGCAGATGGCAGGCGACATTTCCGGTAACGGACAAACAGTCCTCTTAAAGTTCCAGGCAAAAATCTCTGCAAATGCAACGGCCGGAGAATACTCCCTGCCTCTTACCATCAAATACAAGTATCCGCGGGTCATTGAGCAGGAAGCTGCAGATACGTTTGAGTTTTCCTATAACGAAGCTGAAGATATTCTCCCAGTTACCCTGCGGATCAAACCTCAGGTAAAAATCGTGGTCATCGAAGCGGTGCCGGAAGGGCTGAGTACTGGATCCCTAGGTTACATTGACCTGAAGATCAGGAATATCGGTCCGGAAAACGGCGAGATGACCTCAGTAAAGCTTCTCCGGAACGGGCAGAGTCCGGTAATTCCAAGCGACAGTACCCTCTTCCTGGGAAGTTTCCCGAGCGGTGGCATCATTGAGTGCCGGTACAAGGTATCTGTCTCAAACGATGCAACGAACCAGACGTACCCGGTTGATATTGCAGTCTCTTATACGAATCGGGAAGGGGCGATTGTTACCTCATCTCCCGAAACGGTGGGAATTTTCGTGAATGCTAAAACTGCGTTTACCGTGATATCCACCGTTCCCGAAGTTCCCCGCGGCGCAAGCCGGACTATCGATGTCCTGTACCGGAATGATGGTCTGGTAACGGTCTATGACGCGGAAGCGCGAATCACTCCTCACAAGCCGGTAACCGTTACGGATAATAGTGCGTTCCTTGGGGATGTGGAGCCCGGCAGGACCGCGAGTGCCCGTTACGAAATACTGGCGGATGCAGATTCTGAAACAATGGTATATTCCTTTGACAGTAGCATACGGTACCGTGATATGCTGGGTAACAGCCATGAATCGGATACAATACCCGTACAGATTATTGTTACACCGGCAGATTCAGGCAGCTCCGGGATACCGGGTGGATCACCCGTACTCATTGGCTGTGTCATTGGGGGAATTGTGATCTGTATTGCATTCCTGGTCTACCGGATGAGAATGGGGAACCGGTGAGGATTTCATGATTCAGAAGATCTTCGAAGGCATTGCGAATACGATCATCAAGCATCCGAAACTGGTTGCTGTCTTTGTCCTTGCCCTCTTCTGCCTCGGCATCTATGGCATGACAACGCTCACCATGCAGACGGGGTGGGAGACCTATGTATTCAAGGACACACCCGCTGGCGCAGTCCAGGAAAAATATAGTGAGGCCTTCACGTCAAGTGCGATCATCTTTATTATCGAAGCTGGTGACCCGTTAAGCCCGGAAGTTCTCTCCTATATTGATAATCTTGAAAAAGATTTGCGGCAGCAGCAGAATGTCGAGAGTGTACAGAGTCTTACCGATCTTTTAAAAGCGTATAACGGGGGTATACTTCCCTCATCGCGGGCTGACACCGAGCGCATTGTCAATTCACTGCCAAAAAGTACCCGCGACATGCTCTATCCTTCCAACGTGCTGACCCTTGTCCAACTCAAGATCACACCGGGCCTCTCTGATAAGGTCCAGAAGTCCGTGCTGGACAATGTGGCCTCGGTCGTTGACTCCTCCGCTGCACCCCCCGGAGTGAAAGTCGAACTATCCGGCTCTCCGGCGTTTCAGCAGCAGATGAGCGCGGGGCTCACAAGTAACATGGGAGTTCTCATCGGGGGAGCCCTCGTCCTGATGATCATCACGATGGGGATCTTATTTTCCTATGTCCGCCACCGTTTTATGCCGGTCCTTCTCGTAGCGATCGGTCTTGTGACTTCACTTGGTCTCATGGGTATTGCCGGTATCAATCTGAACATGGCAGTGATCGGGGCTTTTCCGGTCCTGATCGGTCTTGGGATCGATTATGCGATCCAGTTCCACGCCCGGTTCGATGAAGAGGCGAGAAAAGGATCCCTCAATGATGCGGTCTTTGTCACTATAACCCGTACCGGCCCCGCGGTCATGTACGCAATGCTGGCAACATCCATGGGTTTTTTAGCCATGATGGTCTCGACCGTCCCGATGATCCGCTCGTTCGGGATTGTGTCTATCATCGGCATCAATACCTGTTTCTGGGTGTCCTGTATCGGCATGCCTACCATCGCCCTGCTGTTGAATTACCAGCCCAAACTGCAGACCGGGCAGTGTTATGCCGTAGGAACTGATGCGTGTGATACGATCATCGATAACCCGAAAAAACCCGCAAAGACCGGGAAGAAGAGTTCCTTCTCGTATGGCCAGTTCCTCACGGACACCTCGGTTAAGATAGCAAAGAACCCGATCCCTATCCTGCTCGTAGCCGGTCTTATCGCCCTGATTGGGTTCCAGATCGACATGACCATTCCGGTCAGTTCCGATGAGAATGCGTTTGTTCCCTCGGATATGCCGGCCAAGATCAATATCGACAAGGTGACCCGCGTCATCGGGGCAACCAGTACCGCAGACCTGCTTGTCCAGGGTTCGCGCGTAACGGATCTCGATACGGTGATATGGCTCAAGGGGTTCCAGGAATACGAGCTGTCGCATCATGCGGAAATAACCGGGTCTACAAGTATTGTCACGTATATCCTCCAGTATAATGGCGGTGTGATGCCGGAGACCCAGGCCCAGCTCGATACCGTGCTCTCAAAAATCCCGGAGGATACGCAAAAATCGGTCCTGAGTGACCCCATGACCGGGATCATCAGGTTCAGCACCGTGAAAATTTCAATGAGTCAGCAGAACAGCCTAAAAGAGCTGATGATCAAGGATATCGCGTTCCTTGAACCACCGGTTGGGATCTCGGTAGAACCGGCCGGGAATTTCGAGCTGATGACCAGCCTGCTGGGGGCCATGTCGGAATCAAAAGATACCATGACCATTCTCGGGTTCATCTTTGTCTTTATCTTCCTTATCGTCGTCTACCGGCACCTCCACGCCGTCTCCCCGATTATACCTATCATCTTTGTTGTGGGCTGGAATGCGGTCATGATGAGTCTGCTCGGCCTCACGTATAACCCGCTCACGGCAACTCTGGGTTCGATGACGATTGGTGTGGCCGCAGAATACACGATCCTTGTCATGGAGCGTTATGCTGAAGAAGAGGAGAGGCTGCACGATCCCATTGCCGCTATCCAGGAGAGTGTCAGTAAGATTGGTACCGCCATTACTGTCTCGGGTCTTGCAACATTCATCGGGTTCTCGGCACTCTGCCTCGCGACATTCCCCATCATGAGTAACTTTGGTATCTCTACGCTGATTGCCGTCGGGTTCTCCCTGATCGGTGCGATCTTCATCATGCCGGCGGTGCTCTCTGTCGTGGGCAGTCTCGACATATGGCTCAAAGCGAGAAAAGGGCACGGTAAAACCGAAGATCATGTATGATAACGGTGTTGTATATCGATGCAGACCCGAAAATGTGCCCATTACTGTCCCATATTTTTGAAAAATATGGGCAGTTATCGTTATTTCCTGCATATTCAGGAGAGGAGGCTCTCGCATGGCTTCCCCGCAACTATGCAGATGTGATTGTGTCTGGTTATGATCTGCCGGGAATGACAGGGATCGAATTGCTCAATTCCCTGCGTTCGGTGGGAATTTCCCTCCCGTTTAGTATCCCCTCCAAAACTAAGGGAAAGATCGATATTTTAGTAAATATA
>JBAXDE010000169.1:0-5014 GCA_037141115.1 Methanomicrobiales archaeon
CATGATTAGAGATCAGGGCGTTTTCGATTTTACAGTAAATTGTTTACACTATCCGGGCATTGGTCACATTGCCCTTACTATCTCCTTATTTTTTTGTCACAGGTGACAGAGTATTGTCGTGATTAACGATGAAATTGTAAATTCTGCGATGTTTGTCTTCCTTTATTGAATATGCGAACTCGCAGTAATGATTTTATTGTTATGGTACCCTGAGATTACGTATATCCCGAAACATACTCCTGTTTAAAAAGGCAGAATAAACCGGATACCGGGAATCACAAGGATTTTTTACCGGGATGTTTTACGTTAATAACACAATTAAATTCCATAAGATGGTGAGAACATGAAAAACATTGTAATCCTGACAATCACGATTTGTGTACTGCTTGTTGCTGGTTGCACATCGACTCCATCCGCGACACCACTGCCCGGAACGATAGATCCAGTTCCGACATTTCCCGGGAAGGTAGTGCCCGATGATATTTTACCCATGAATGGAACGACAACTCTTGGAAGTGGTAACAATACGATTGAAGTATCGCTCGATAGCATTGAAGTCGATGCTCCTTCGGATGTTGGTAACCATACCATTACCATCTACGTGCTTGCAAAAAATAATGGAACCACTTCCCGCCAGTTCGTCTGGTTCAGTAAACTCACCAATGTGTACGGGAATTCCTTTGGGGGAATCGGGATATCCCACAAGGGCACCGGGGCCCGAAGTGGCCAGATCACACCCGGTCGTGCAGAAGCAGCGCGGGATTACGTTGTCATTCATTCGGATGAGTCGTTTGCCACCCTGTCCAAGGGGGCAGTACTTGACGTGTATTTCATGGAAAAGACCGGTGATGTGGTCAGCATGGTGCCGGATTATCATGTGGCCTGGAAGGTCAATCCGGGAGTTATCAGATAATTTTTTTTTAAGAGACTCCGTAATGGCTGTGAAGGTTTTCTGTTTATTAAAAAAACCCGCATGAAGTCAACGGCTTCGCACCAAAGCAATGAAAATTTAGCCCTCCTAACTCAATTTCCATTTGCCAGATCTATCGTCGGAAGTTTTCAAAAATTTTCATGACAAAGAAAGAAATAGCGTGAACTCCTTATAATCCTGAGCTGTGATCATGCGACTTGCCTATGTTGGTCTTTCTATTGCACTGGCGCTTTTTCTCATTGCGCAGGGTGTTACGAAACCGGTTCTTTTCTATGCACTGGTTATTCCGCTCATCGTTTTTGTGTATGGGGTACTGGCAAAAGAGACCCTGCCGGAAGTAAAATACGAGGACGATGAGGAATCTGCAGAAAAGAAGGATAACCTGTTTGGTTTTTTTTAAAAAGACCCCGTTTTAATAAAAACTCGCATGGAATCAGAGACTTCGCACCAAAGCAATGAAAATTTTGTACACACAATTTAATTTCAATTTACCTGTTCTACACTCTGAAATTTTTAATATTTAACATGAAAATGGAGTCTCTATTTCATATTGTATGCTTGAGGCCATCGGCAGCATGTCCGTTTTCACGATAAAGCGTTAATTTATCAAAGGCACGGATTTCGTAATTTTCTTCGCCTTTTCCACAGGTTCCTCATCCCATGGGTGCAGCAGTTTTCCGGTGCGTATCACGATATCGGGCGTTTTTGTACCCGTTCCCCAGGATGGTTCGTCAAGCGTGGGATCCGGCATGGCATCAAGGGTAAAAACCGCAGAATCGGGAAATTCATCCCAGCGCAGCGGGGGCAGGACAACCGGGAGTGCTTCAAAGCCGATCTCATCCCGGTTCATTTTTTCTCCGGGAATTGCAAAGGCATCGGGTTCCGGCTCGTTCTCCAGTGCTGTGGCCGGAAAATCAGCCATTTCGTACGGCCGCAGGGGGGGCATGGTGATCATCCAGACATCCTCCACTTAGGCACGCTCCATTGAAGAAAAATTAGATGGAAGGATAATTAAAAGTTCTGTATATTTTTCAGAATTGAAAACGAATTTTATCTTTTTTACCCCGTTTATTAAGTATAGTTAAGCGGATCTTGTTGTTTATGTCGACAATCTGGAAAATATTCCCGTGATCTGATCTCGTTAAGGGCGAGCCCCCCATCCCAGTATTCTTGCAGAGGTTCATTTTCCATTCCATTCGTTGATAGTGTCATCACGGGTCCTGTCCCCGGGTGGTCTGGAGATCCCTTTGAGATCGCGTATCCCACACGGTTGCACTTTCGTCGAATCTTTCTATCCCAGCAGAAAGGATTTGCATGATCGGAAGGAATTTATGGTATTTTATCAATGCACCGGAAGTGCCCGGAACAACATCGGGTCCTAACCATGCCCTGGAGATTGTGAGGTTTTTGGTTTTGGAGAAAAAAATGGAAAAATGACCTTATATTTTAATATTAGTTCTACTAAAGAGTGACACAATATTCGTAAACTCTGTAATCTGGTGACTGAAATGGATTTTGGAAACATGCTTGGGGATTCTTTTGCCTATGCAAAGGATGCGATTGTTGGTAAGTGGATGCAGTGGTTGTTACTCGTTATCGCAACGATTCTTCTCTGCCTCCCCCTGCTCGGATATTCGTTGAAAGTTTACCGTGGTGAGAATCCTGCACCGGAAGTAAACGACTGGGGGACACTCTTCGTTGATGGAATCAAGTATTTAATTGTCGGATTGATTTATGCAATTCCCTTCCTTATCGTCTTCTTCGTGACGATTGGTGCAGGAATTATTGCTTTATCCAACAACCCGGCATCTATCATTGGCGCAATCGGTGGAATGCTCTTTGGTCTCATCGTTTTGGTGATCATCGGGTTCCTCACGATGATCTTCTCAACCATTGGCATCATCCGGTTTGCCCGTACTGGCAGCATGGGTGAAGCCTTCAACTTTAAGGAAATCTCTGCAACGATTTCCAAGATCGGTTGGGTTCCTTATATCATCGCGCTGGTGGTCTTGATGGTCGTTATGATTGTCATCGAGATCATCATCTCTATCCTTGGCATGATCCCTGTTCTTGGAATCATCATCAATATTGTCCTCATAGCACCTGTTATGCTCTTTGAGGCACGCTACCTCTGCCAGGTCTACGATGCAGCCGGCACAGAATAAATCACCCTTTTTTGTCTATCAGCAGTAGTTATATCCCGTATATTTTCGTTCATTTGGGACGTTTGCTGTCCTTGCTTCATGATGATGGAACGATTCGTGAATGCAAATCCTCTCAAGCCTGTTAAAATCTCAATGCATGTCTGGTCTGGAATATCCCAAAGAGTGTGTTCTAAAAACTGGAGTGGACGGCTGCCAGGAGAATGCCGAAGAGGATCTACCCGGTTGTGATTCACGGTATTGCTTTTGTTCGTGGAACAGAAGATGTCCGGTGAAATGGAAAAATGATTTTTAAAAATCCAGAGTGTATGCGGGAAAAATGAAAGAATTATTTCTTCCCGTACACTGTTTCAGGGTCAAAGACTTTTGTCCCGACAACTGTTCCGTCAAGTGTCCGGTAAAAACAGGATTCATACCCGGTGTGGCAGGCCGCACCAGTCTGGATTACTTCATAGATGAGGCAGTCCTCGTCGCAGTCCGTTAAGATTCGCTCAACTTTCTGGAAGTGTCCGCTCTCTTCTCCTTTCTTCCAGACTTTTTTCCGGCTCCTGCTGTAATAATGTGCATACCCGCTCTCCTGAGTGAGGCGGACTGCCTCATCATTTGCATATGCCATCATCAGTACTTCCCGGTTCTTCTTGTCCTGCACAATGACCGGAATCAATCCATCCACAAATTTCAGGTTCAGCATGGTTTAAGCTCCCGATACGAATAATCTCATGATTGCCAGGAGGAAATCTCCAAAGATAATGGCTGTGATAAGTCCTGCAGTAATGGGGATTATAAAGGGGACTGCATAGGAGATCCAGACCGTGCCGGCTTTTTTATACAGTGCCAGCTCTGTCGTGAACTCTTCAGGGTGTTCCCGGAGATCCTTGGTATAGACCCGTCCTTCTCCGGCATACATCCTCCGGATGGAGTCCCAGAACCCGATGAATTTCCGGCTGACGGACCCTTTCGTATCCTCGAAATCCTCCATTACAAATCCCCATTCCTGCTGGATGCTCTCGCCTTTTACCGGGAACCCGAAGAACATGTACATAAGCGGGGCACGGTTCCCCCTCATGATATTGATCGCAAATATACCCAGCGGTGCAACGAGGTTGAGCAGGAGGGCATTGATCAGGACCGAAAATGCCAGGAATCCCAGCGGGGTAATTCCCAGCAGAGGAGTGAACGGGAATGTCGGGATACAGAAGGATATGAAGATGAGTGCCCATGCATCCGCTCCCCCAAAGAGATGCATACGGCCAAAGAGATAGAACACTCCGCAGAAGACTGCCGGGAGCAGGACAAAGAGGGCAGGAGCTCCCCATCCTCCGGGAGTAAAGAGCATCAGGATAGAGGTGATGGCAAGGATTATGACAATCAGGATAAAGTACCAGCGGTTGAGTGCCTCTTCAACATTGGATTCCTGAATTTTGCGCTTTGGTTTGATCTTTCCTTCCGGTTTCGGTTTCCACGTAATGTAGGATATATATCCAAAAATACCGGCAAACATCGCGTACCAGGGTACAAGGGACATGATGAATGGTGCAGGCAGGATCAACCATGCCAGTGCGGGCAGGGCTAACGTGATGGCAAGATATTCAAACCGGAACGGTTTACCCGGCTCATGATTGTCGAGATAATTGGCATAAAAGAAACTCACAATCAGGGATAAGTATCCTAAAATAAGACTGAAGTTTCCTGTTTTTATATACAGGAGCCAGACTGATGCGGGAATCCCGACCGCCAGCATGGGATACCAGGTCTTAAAGGGTACCCGACGGTCCTTGATATCGAGATACGAGGCATAGATCAGGGTAACAAGGACTGCAACTGCCGAGATCACCATCGGGTATAATAGTTCCATAAATCCATTACTGCTTTTTTTTTATGAGCACTTATGTATGGCGATGGCAAAAGCGGGGTATGTAAG
>JBAXDE010000170.1:0-5007 GCA_037141115.1 Methanomicrobiales archaeon
TACTAATATCTGATGGATATCTATGTTTTCAAAATTAACCTGACGGCAGTGAATCCTCAACAACGAGCTTGAAGCCCGGATCGCCACCCGTACTGCCTCCCTCTGTCAGCAGCTTGCATTCCTCCAGCAGTTGATCGATACCCTCCCCGCCCCCGTCTATTACAAGGATTTGAAAGGCGCGTATCTTGGCTGCAATAATGCTTTTGAAGCCTATACCGGAATTTCCAAGCACGAGATGGTAAAAAAGACCGATGCAGTGCTCTTCTCGTCCGATATGGCGGTCCTGTCCCGGGAGAAAGATTCCCAGTTGATGAGCCGGCGGGGAATCCAGGTATACCAGGCAAAATTCCCTCATGCAGATCATCAGATGCGCGATGTCATATTCAAGAAAGCCACGTTCAATGATGCCGGGGGAATGATCGCCGGGTTCATTGGGGTGATGATTGACATCACCGATCGCATCCATGCTGAAGAATCCCTGCGGCAATGCGAGCAGCGGTTGAAAGCCCTGGTCGAAAACCTGACGGAACTCGTGTACCGGACAAGCCCGGACAGGACCTGCCTCTTTGCAAACAATGCGTTCCTCCGCTTCTTCAACCGGGATGCAAAAGATACCATCGGGTACCTGTTTGCCCCTTCGATCCATACCGATGATGCAAAACTGGTATCCCTCCATCTTGCAGGCTTGTCCACGGAAAATCCGTCAGCCCCAATTACCTGTCGTGTGATCCTTCCTGGTAACGTAGTCCGCACCCTGCACTGGAACACCCGGGCGTTTTTCGACAGCAGCGGGCAGGTCAGGGAGTACCAGTTCGTTGGGCATGAGATCGTCTGAGTAACCTAAGGTAGGGCAGGAAAGCCGGCCGGTGTATTCCAGCAGCCGCGAACTATTGTTACTGCATCAGGATGAGCAGGTGCCGGTTATCCCCGGACTCCTCGCGGATTATGCCGATCTTTACCGCAATGGTTTTTATCCGGTCGCTCTTCGTGGACACCCGTGCCCCCGGAGGAAGGTAATGAATCGCATCGAGGCTCAGGATGCCCCGTATCGTCTCATCAACCGGCCCGTCAGCGGTTGAAGCGGTGAGATTGACCAGGGAAAAAAAGGGTTTTCCCTGCATCTCCTCTCTGGTCCAGCCCAGCAGCGTTTCCGTTGCTGAGTTTGCATAGACGATATTGTTCTGCATATCGATTATCAGCCCTGCGACTGCCGATTTGGTCAGGAACAGTTCCAGATTCTCCCGGTTCGAGCCGTGCCGGTCTTTCATCCGGCGCTTGTAGATGGCAAACTCGATATTGGAATAGAGCTCGCGGGGATTGTAGGGTTTGACCAGGTAACTGCTGGAACGCGTCTTGATAGCTCTCCTGACGGTCTCATCATCTGCATACGCGGTCAGGAAGATCACCGGTATATCGGTTATCTCATTGAGTTTTTCCGTTGTCTGGATTCCATCCATATCCCCTTTGATATGAATATCCATCAGGATGACATCGGGGTTATACTGCCCGGCAAGAGATATTGCCTCGTTACCGGTGACTGCAATGCCTATCACCTTGTAACCCATCTTTGTCAGCGTCGCCCTGATGGAGAGTGCCACAACCCCTTCATCTTCAACGATCAAGATCGATTTTTCCTGCACCTGTATCACACCGCTCCGTAATTTCTGATACGTATAGTATTGCTTGTAATGGTACGCGGAATATTAATAATGTACCCCGAATATCATGAGCGCAATAGTAATGATCCCTGGGGAAATGATGATGCATCATATCCGGCAGTCCTGGACATTTTTTGTTTTTCCCGGTGCAGAACTGCGCCGGTTTTTTCCTCCCTCTCATGCCGCTCTTTTCCGGGCAGGCACCCGGGAAATGCGTTCAATGCTCAATTCATGAGATATCTTTTATATAATGTCACGGCAATTACCAGTTGAGAGGGCCAGGCAGTTTTTGGATTATACCGGATAACAATACAAAGAATCCCTGCCTGGCCCAGGCACATGTGATCTCATGAAGGATATCTCCTGGTGGAAACTCTTCTGGCTCTATATCATTGTTGTATTTACCTTAGAGATCATCTTTGCAACCGTTTTCTCTGTCAAGAGCGGGATCCTGGATGTCTTTCCCTACCTGTATATTCTTCCCATCATCCTCATCGCCCGGACCCAGCCCCGGTTTGCCATTTATTTCACCATCATTCTGGGTTGGATCTATCTTGGCGTTGTCTTTTTTTTCATGCCTTTTGAGATCAAATTCTTTGCTTCGAGCATTGCCTGGTTTTATGTCTTTGTTACCATCGGAGTCGTCATATCTTCGCTTGCCGAATCCGGCCAGAACGAGAAGAAATTCCGGGAGATGTTCGATCACTCCCTTGCTGCGATCTTTACCTTTGACCGAAATACCCACAAACTGGTCCAGTCCAACCTCCAGACCGCTGAAATGCTCGGGTATACCCCAGCGGAGATGGAAGGGAGCGACGCAGCCTCCTTATGGTCGGATGAAAAGGTATTCCTTGAGATCTTAAAAAAAATTGATGCAGAAAAAAAGATCGATACTCTTGAACTTGCGTTAAAGAAGAAAGACGGGGGGAAGATATGGGCTGTCCTGACCGCATCAATGGCAGGAGCAGAGCATATTGTCTGTTCTGTCATCGATATCACTGATAAAAAAGAGATCAAGGACACTCTTATCGAGTCCGAGTTGCGGTATCATATGCTCTTTGACAGTGCATCCGATGCCATCTTCATCCATGACCGGGCCGGAAAGATCCTCATTGCCAACCAGACTGCGTCCCGGCAGTTGGGCCATGATGTAAAGGAGTTTACGGGGCTTAGCCTTGAGGATCTTGGTCTTGTCCCCCCGGGCGGATTATCCGCAGAGCAGAATACCGAGCTCCAGTCAAAGGGCCATTATCTTTTTGAATCTCAGATGACGACGAGAAACGACACCCAGATGCCCGTTGAGATCATCTGCAAGATCATTGAATACAATGAGCGCCCGGCAATTCTCAGTACCATCCGGGATATCACCGAGCGCCGGGATGCAAAGGCAGCCCTTCTGGAAAGTGAGACCCGGTACCGCATGATCGGCGACCTGATTCCTTTTGGGGTATGGGCCTGTGATGCGAACGGGAACTTTTCCTACCTCTCTGCCTCGTTCCTCTCCGTTCTTGGCATCACGCTGGAGGAGTGCCGGAAGTCCGGCTGGATGCACCTGCTGCCCCGGGAGGATTATGACCGGACGATCGCAGACTGGCGCCAGTGTATCCAGACCGGCTCATTCTGGGATTACGAGTACCGGATCGCTGACAAGAGCGGCAAAATTTTCATTGTGCTGAGCCGGGGTGCGCCCCATACGGACAGTGCCGGAAAGATCATTTCATGGGTAGGGATCCATCTTGATATTACGGAACGGAAACGCTACGAGGCACGGCTTGAGACTTCCCTTCGGGAGAAAGAGGTGATCATCAAGGAAGTGCACCACCGGGTAAAGAATAACATGCAGGTGATATCCGGCTTTTTAGAACTCCAGTCGAACTATATTGAAGATCCCCTGGCAGTGGAAAAACTCAATGAATGCCAGCGGCGCGTCAGGACCATGGCACTGGTGCACGAGAAACTGTACCAGTCCAAGAGTCTGGTTGCCATCAATGCTGCTGAATATATCAGGAGCCTCATTGCCGACCTGATGAACTCATACTCGCTCTCCACGCCGGTTGATCTCAAAGTGGATGTCGATGATGTCAATTTCACCATCGATATGGCAATCCCCTGCGGGCTTATCATCAATGAACTGGTGACCAATTCACTCAAGCACGCGTTTACGGGCCGTGAGGCCGGGAATCTCTCTCTGACGCTGCATCACCAGGAAGATCATACCTTCTGCCTCTCATTGCAGGATGACGGGATCGGTCTTCCTGAGGATTTTGAAGCCCGCAGCCTGGCAAGTCTCGGCATGCAGCTCGTACGGGTGCTTGTCCACCAGCTGGGAGGCGAGATGAAGATCGACAGTGTGGGGGGAACAGAGTTCACGATTACGTTTCCCGAAAAGTTCTGAACCTCTCTTTTTAAGGTCCGGCCGGGTCTGGTTTTTTCATGAGATTATTGCCATGGTTTTACCTGGAAGATACGGCAGCTTGTCCTTCCGGGCGGGAAAGGGGCACATACCCCTCCGGGCACGTGAGAGGTACCCGTTATTTAGTCCGATCGAGGATCGGGAGATCGTCTAAAACCAGCTCTCCAGGGTCTTTTGCCCTGCCTTGACGGAGAAATTCTCGAGTGCCTTGTTCACCCGCTCTTCCGAGAATTCATAGCCATCGCAGAGCATCTTTTTGATCCCTGGCGTATCGGGATGGCCCCAGACCAGGGTATAATCGTCCGTCACCGGGGGATGTAAGAAGAGGTCCATCACCGGTGCGGGGTCGAAGTCCGGCTGCTTCTCTTTGAGTTTTTCTGCAAACTCTCCTTTCTGCACGATCTTAAGACCGGTCTTTGCCCCGACACCTTCAACACCCGGGTTGAAATCGGTCCCGATCAGGATACTGATCTCGATGAGCTGCTCGCGGGTGAGATGAAGTCCAGCGAGCACTTCGGAAAGGATCATCCGCTCCGGGCTGACCGTGATCTGCCGGCCCCGGATCTTCCGTTTGCCGCTCACCGTAAGATTGCGGACAAGGGTGGGGGCACCAAAGAGCAGGGTATCATAATCCTGCGACACCACGTACCGGGCTTCGCCTTTTGCTACCATGTAGGATGCCTGTGCCTCACCCTCGCCGGGTGCCTGGACAAACGGTATGCCCAGGAGCCCGAGCAGTTCTTTTGAGGAGGCGATGATGGCAGCATCCACCCGGGTGGCGGACCGGGCCTGCTTGTAGGCCTCCGCCTCATCCCCGCGGTCAACTGCTTCCTTCCAGCGTTCCCCTGCAATATCCCGGGTCTTCCTGCGCTGGTCAACCGTTGCCTGCTTGAGTTCGCCGGGTTTTCCGTCAAAGACAAAGACCGGCTTGATCCC
>JBAXDE010000171.1:0-5003 GCA_037141115.1 Methanomicrobiales archaeon
GTCGGGGCCGATGCGATCGTGCTCACCAAGGCCGACATGGATTCGCGGGGCGGGGCGGCAATCTCTATTGCCCACACGATTGGAAAACCGCTCATGTTCCTTGGCGTGGGACAGGGGTATGATGATATCATCCCGTTCGATCCTGCGGCTGTTGTCGATGAACTGCTGGATGGTGCCTGATGCTCGATAATCTCTCGTACTCGTTAAAAGATGCGTTAAAGAAACTAGCCGGAAAGACGGTAGTTGACCGTCCGGCTGTTGATGAGCTGGTAAAAGATCTCCAGCGTGCACTCATCTCTTCTGATGTGAATGTGAAGCTGGTGATGGAGCTGAGCAAAGCGATCCGCACCCGTTCCCTGGATGAGGAGCTCCCCAAGGGGACCAACGTCCGCGAGCATGTGCTGCGGATAGTGTACCAGGAACTCGTCCGGCTCGTCTATGCATCCACCGAGGTCCGGCTTGAACCCCAGACCATCCTCATGGCGGGTTTGCAGGGAAGTGGTAAGACCACCACCACGGCAAAACTTGCCCGTTATTTCCAGAAGAAGGGGATGAAAGTCGCGGTGATCTGTGCCGACACATTCCGTCCGGGTGCTTACGACCAGCTCAATACGCTCTGCTCCAAGATCCATGTCCCCTGCTTTGGTAACCCTGCAGAGAAGGATGCCATCAAGATCACCCGGGAAGGGCTTGTTGCACTCAAGGAACATGAACTCATCATAGTCGATACCCAGGGCCGGCATGCACTTGAAGCGGACCTGATCCAGGAGATCGTGGATCTCAATATCCTCACGAAAGCCACACACCGCTGGCTCGTCATCGATGCAGCACTCGGCCAGCAGGCCAGTGAGCAGGCAAAGCGGTTCCACGAAGCGATCGGGATCGATGGCGTCATCATCACCAAGATGGATGGGACGGCAAAAGGTGGTGGCGCCATGTCGGCAGTAGCCGAGACCAAGAGCGGGATCGCGTTTATTGGGGCTGGAGAGACGATCGATGATCTTGAACGGTTCGATGCTGACGGGTTCATCTCCCGGCTGCTCGGTATGGGTGACTTGAAGGCACTCTACGAGAAGGCCACCGAGGCGATGAATGCTGAAGATGTTGACATGAACGCGATGATGAAGGGTAAGTTCACCCTCCGCGACATGTACAAGCAGCTCGAAGCCCTCAACAAGATGGGCCCGTTAAAGCAGATCATGGGCATGCTCCCCATGGGCAACATGGAACTGCCCGAAGGGGTGTATGATGTCACGAGCACGAAGATGATTCGGTACCGGATTATCATGGACTCGATGACCCCGGGTGAACTTGATGAACCCACGCTCATCAACAGCTCCCGCATGGCGCGGATCGCTCACGGGGCCGGTGGGACGCCGGATGAAGTCCGTGAACTGCTCAAGTACTTCAAGACCATGCAGCGGACCTTAAAAGGGCTGCGCGGAGCCGGGGGAAGCGGCGGGAAGTTCAATATGCAGCGCCTGATGAAACGATTCTCGGGACAGCAGTGACCCACTTAATGACAGTATTTGCAATTGTCGGGAATATTGCCCGTACTGACGGGACCTATTCGCTCAACGATCTGCCGGGCAGTGGCGGGCGCATGGACGTGATCTGCCGGTGCGTGAATGCATCGTTCTTCCTCTCGCATGATCTTCGCAGGGACGTGGAATGTTACCTGGTGCTCTGCGGTGCACCGGCCGGGCCAAAGACCGTCAAGTTCTCCGGAGAGACGATCCGTTCACTCTCCCCGGATGAGCGGAGTGCCGGTGCTTTGATAAAGAAAGCGCTGGATACGGTCTGCGGCAATGAGTTCCGCGAAGCGGCGGATGGTATCTGGGTGCGCAAAGGGGGTCTGGAACGGCTCATGACCGAGCATAGCTTTGCGGTGCTGGATGAGCATGGCTCGGATATCCGTAAAGCAGGGACGCTTCCTGATGCATTCCTGCTCTCCGATCACCTGAACTTCACGGAAGCCGAAGAACTACTCATAAAAAACTGCCCACGGTATTCCGTAGGGCCAAACTGCCTGCATGCTGATCATACAATGACCGTGCTGCAGAACGAACTGGACAGGAGAAAGAGCCAATGGACGTAAACGAACAGGTGGATAAGATCCTCGAATATGGCGACTGCTGCGATCACTGCCTCGGGCGCTTCTTTGGCAAACGCTCGCACGGGCTGAGCAATGATGAACGCGGAAGAAGCCTGCGGATTGCAAAAGCGATTGTGGCCAATGTGCCCTACAAGAAATTCAAGGCTACCTGCTGGGTGTGCGGGAACTTCTTTGACGATGTGCCCGTATGGGCGGATCGTGTTGTTGCCGCAACCACGGGCCTGGAGTTTGAGAATTTCTTAATTGGCTGCCGGGTTCCCCCGTTGATTGCCGAGAACGAGGAGATGGTCTGGAGTGACCTTTCCCTTTCCGAACCCGAACCTTTCAAATCGGAAGTGAACCGTGAGGTGGGAAAGGCAGTTTCTGCGCGCACAGGCAAGATTGTGGACTTCAAGAATCCGCAGATCGTAATCATTCTTGATCCATCGACTGCCAATACTGAAGTGATGATCAATTCGGTCTTCTTCTATGGCCGGTACCAGAAGTTTGAGCGCGGTATCCCCCAGACGCACTGGGATTGCCGGGAGTGCCGGGGCAAGGGGTGCGAGAAGTGCAATTTCACCGGAGCCCAGTATCTCGATTCCGTTGAGGAACTGATTGGCAGACCGGTAATTGTTGCATTTGACGGGACAGACGCCGTGCTCCACGGTGCAGGAAGAGAGGATATTGATGCCCGTATGGTGGGCACCGGCCGCCCGTTCATTCTCGAAGTGGTTGAGCCGAAACGGCGCACCCTTGATCTCAAGGAACTTGAAGCAGAGATCAACCGGACGGCTGACGGGCGAGTTTCTGTAGAACTGAAACGCTGGACTGACCGGGCGGAAGTGGAAACCCTTAAATCCAACAAAGCGCATAAAAAATACAGGATCCTGGTCGAGGTTGACGGCACATTATCAGCGGATGAGTTCGCAATTGCCGTAAAAACCCTGGATGGCGTCACAATACAGCAGCGCACTCCTGAAAGGGTTGCTCACCGGAGAGCAGATAAAATCCGGGAGCGAAAGGTCCTCGCGATCGAGCATGTAGGGGAACAGGACGGCAAATTTGTTGTCGAAGTTCTGGGCGAAGCCGGCCTCTACATCAAAGAGCTCGTGAGCGGGGACTCAGGCAGAACCCGTCCGAGTCTTGCCGAGATCCTGAAAAAACCGGCCCGCGTTACCAGCCTCGACGTAACACAGGTAGAAGGAATGAAGGAGGGAGATTAACATGGCACATCACAATGGTCCACGAAAGAAAACCCGGTATAAGTTCAAGAAAGATCTGAGAAAGCGCGGGTTGCCGCCTGTGACCTCCGTCATCCAGCATTTCGAGATTGGTGACAGGGTACACGTGGTATGTGAACCGAGCATCCAGAAAGGGATGCCCCACCGCAGGTTCCACGGAAAGACCGGAACAGTTATCGGCCGCCGCGGTCGTGCATGGTTACTTACCATCCGCGATGGTGACGCAGATAAGACCGTCATCTCCAGACCACAACATCTAAAAGCACAAAAGTAAACTCAATCTTTGGAGATTGGCATGAAAGTCAAAGGTATCATTAGCGAAGAGAAGGTTACCCTCCCCGAGATGCGGGGAGTCCTTTTAGCGGTAGAATCCGAACGGGTCGCCGCAGAGAAGGAGATGTCGTATGAGTTCCGGCGCTGTGTAGAACATGCAAATCAGCTGACAAAGACTACGCCGGAAAAATCCCATGCGCTCGTAGCCGAACTCCTTAAACTGGAAAAGATGAAACCGGAGATTGCGTACCGTATTGCCAATATCATGCCAAAGACCCGCGATGAAGTCAGGGCGATCTACGCAAAGGAGCGGTTCACGCTTTCTCCTGAAGAAGTTGACAATATTGTCGAACTGGTGATGACACACTTCTGAGGTGTGATTCTATGAAGGCGGAGAAAAAAGAGATCAACGCGATCGTACTGGATGTGCTCATGAAGGGCCATGTGGACGACCCCCGCCCCCAGTTTAAGCGGGAGCCCATCATCCAGGCAATGGGTGTTGAGCAGTTCAAACTTCTCGAACTTGTGCCTAAATCTTCGATCGTTATCCAGCTCCATGACCGGGTTTATATCGGTGATGCTGAACGGGATAAGATTGAACGGGTGAAGCGCAGGATCGGGTATGAAGATCTCACACCCACTGCCCGTGGCGAACTCCCGTTTGTCATTGAAGAGGTCATTAAGGAGCGGGAAGCTGATTTTGTTGCTTTCTTTAACAAGGCGATCTCGATCACGCCCCGGCTTCATATGCTTCACCTTCTCCCGGGTATAGGGAAGAAACTGATGTGGGAGATTTTAGAAGAGCGCAACAGGAAACCGTTTGCAAGTTTAGCAGACATCTCCGCCCGGATAAAATCGATAACCCACCCCGAGAAGATGATCCTGGGACGGATCATTGAAGAGCTCGAGGTCAAGGATACCAAATATCACGTCTTTACCACCCGATGAAAGCACATCACGACCAGCACTTCCTCATAGATCCGAATGCAGTAAAGCGAATCGCAGATCTTGAGGATGTTAATGAAAAACGCGTGCTGGAAGTAGGCCCGGGCAATGGGGCTCTTACCAGAGCCCTGCTCGAACGCGGTGCCATTGTTCATGCCGTTGAACTCGACGGAATGCTCTGTGAGCAGCTTGCAGACATCTTTTTTGATGAAATTGAGAGTGGTCAGCTCTCCGTGCAGCATGGCGATGCAACCCGGGTTGAATTACCGCCGTTTGAGATGTCGGTCTCCAACCTGCCCTATTCTGTCAGTTCCAAGATCACGTTCCGCCTGCTTGAATGCGGGTTCCGTGTCGCGGTGCTGATGTACCAGAGCGAATTTGCAGAGCGGATGATCGCCCCTGCCGGTACCAAGAACTGCGGCCGGCTCTCGATCATGGTCCAGACT
>JBAXDE010000172.1:0-4996 GCA_037141115.1 Methanomicrobiales archaeon
ACTAATATCTGATGGATATCTATGTTTTCAAAATTAACCTGACGGCAGTGGATATAAGGTGCCTTTTAAAAATTTATGGAGGTTCTGGGCTTGTACGTGCCCGGATTGAGTGTGTGAATTCTTAAAAACGGGTGGTATTGGGGGGTTCGCAGAGTGTTGCCTGCCCGAATTTTTATGGTCTGCGATTTATACGATAACCTGTCTTGTCCGAAACAGGGGCCGGACTTTATCGGAAAAATATTTTCCAATCTCGCTTGAATGCATAAGATCTTTATGGACTTTTAAAGGGACTCCCGAATACTGGTAAACAAGTCCTGTGAGAAATTCGATCTCCAGGATTTTTGTGCTCTCATCATATCCAACCGAGCGCAGAATGCGAGAGTTAACGGGCTGCCTTTCCATAAATATCGCCACACTCTTAAAAGTGCGCTGAATGGATAATGGTTTTTGTGTGTAGTATCCCGAATTAATTTTACCCCTAAACCATTTCTGCGCTTGAGTCTGGATCCTCTCTTAGGGTAACCGGTTGCAGAATACCCTAACGAGTCCATCGTGATCGAGACTAATGTGAGATTTTATGAAGTTATACCAGTGACCCGCATCCCGGATCCTGAGGATATCCGGGAAAAAGGAGTCCTTCACCACTCCACCCGGCAAATGCTGAACATCAATGTTAACAAGAATTCGGATTGGTCTTACAGAATCCGCCTAGTACTTTTTATGGTCTGCTTAACGATCACCGGATGTTTTGTTGCCCGGGTCGGGTACGACAGTCGCTAGCGTTAGGATGTCCCATCTAGTCTCTCCAGAACGATATGGTTCCTCTCATAGCACCTTCGTTATCCCGGGTATAGCACGGATCACGTGAGCGAGCATAAACGAGAGACCGATTGCAAGCGGAAGTACGATGGCAAATTTGACCAGCGAGGGGAAGACAAACCCTGCAAATGCCAGAGAAAGGAGGATGAGAACGACCGGGTGAATGATATACACGGTATAGGAATCGCCGGCCATTGCCCGGGCAACCGGTCCCTGGTGGTTCAGCCAAAGGGAAAAACACCAGAGCATCGCGGTGATGATCATCACTGCCGCCATCTGCTCCCACAAGGCAAAAAAGACCGCCTGACCGTTGAGTCCACCCATAACCTGGAAGAGTCCGGCCGGTGAATTCAGGATCGCATACACAAAGACCGGCTGCACTGCGACAAGGAGCAGGGTCGCAATGGCACAGGTCATGCCGACCCGGGTGGGGATATTGTCAAGCCAGTTGTTCCTTGCCGCGTAAATCCCGATGATGAAGGCCGCGATATACTGGGGGAAGAACGGTAGCTGGAACCCAAACAGCCACATGGATCCGATGGGCAGGAAGATCCGGACAATTGCGGTGACAATTCCAAGCAGGAGCCCGAGTGCCGCGATAGAGGCAAAACCCGGGAACGCTTGGGATTCCCGGTCTTCGGGTAGTTCCGGCTGGTAGACCCCGGTCCAGAGCAGGTATGCAAAGGTTGCCACGAGAAGGAAAAAGACAAACCACATAGGGCCAAGCCCGGCGCCGGTGAGCGGATTTAGGAGTGATGGCCAGTCCGGGGGAAGTGTTCCTGTACCCAGCAGAATGATGAGCAGGAGGAGGGGGTTGATGAGAAGGACCCAGACAATGAGTGGGATGCCGAGTCTTACTAACCGGTCGCGGGTGAAACGGCTCCTCCCTTTGCGCTGGAGCGACCCCCCAATGAAATATGCCGATAGCAGGACAAAGAAGCCCATGAAGAATGACTGGTTCAGCGAATCGATCACGGCAAGGATGAACGGTGTTGTGGTGCCGTTCCCCGGATCGGCGAAGTACCAGGAGCCGGGGCCGCCATACGTGATCGAGCAATGCGTGGTGATGACAAGGCAGATCAGGAGGATCCGGAGATTATCGATATAAATAAGTCGCGGGCCGCTTTTCTTTCCTGCAGGTTCCGCGAAAGTCATGATGAAAATTATCAGATCTCCCTGATATTAATCCTGACCGTTTTTTAAACCGGATCCCTATTCATCAGATCTCCTGCTCCATCACGGACTATGCCTGAGCCTTGCCCAGTACTCCCGTGTGCTATCTATGGCAAATCGGATCCTTCAATACCCCGTACCGGGAGAGCCCGATAAAGCGGGGGATTTTAAATCAAAAAATCCCTAACCGTTGACGCAGAAGAACCCGGTACCGAGATGGTACTTCGAGAAGATCTCGCAGCCCGTGCAGAAACACCGTATCTTTTTCCTGTCCTCACATGAGGATTTTTTCCGTGCGCAAAAGAGTTCGTCTGGCTGGAATTTCTCAAGCTGGTGAGCCTTGTAGTTCGGGCAAATTTTACAGTACTTACTACAAATCTGCCTGTTCTCTTCGGTATCTTCGGGAATATTTCTGGCAGGATTGATCATAAGCAATGATGGGGAGAATCATGGATAATATGTTTCTTGTCCAGGGGGTTCTCAAATCCCGGGGAGGAGCGGTCCCCTCTCTGGAAATCCTGTATGGGTTATAAAAAAATACGACTTAGCGCCGGACACAGTAGAATCCGCTGCGGAGATGGTACTTTGTATAGACCTCGCAGCCTGTACAGTAACAACCGAGCAATTTCATGTCAGTGGCAGACGACTGGCCGCAAGCACAGAAAAGTTCGGTTGGCTGGAATTTCCCCAGACAGTATTTACGGTAGTTCTGGCAGTTCTTACAGTACTTCCTGCAGATCGCCCGGTTCTCTTCATTATCCTCAACAACAGGTTTGTTAGCTTCAAACATGGTAAAAATGGTATGCGATGATGGTTAATAGATCTTTTTTTTTAGCTCTGGAGTAACGCACATGAACTCAACTTCACCCCCAATACATGAAAATCATTTTTCAATTGTACCCCCCCTTCAGGGTCCCTCATTAGGCACGGCAGATTTGAAGATGATGAAAGTATTATGCCGGAGTGAAGGCAATGACCCGCACGGGGATCCTCAAATAAGCAGTTTTAGTCAAATTCAGAATGGACCTTAACGTATGGTGTTGATCTTCTGATCCTCGTCCCGCAGGATGAGATAATATGACTCTGTGGGAAACTGCCCCATAATCGAAATATTTTGGAGGGAATTGGTGTACTGGTATCCGTTTGCAGACCGGAATATATACAGCAGATCACCCTCCTCGAACAGGAATTTTGATAGGGTTGGTGAAGGGCCGGCGCGCTCCAACCCGCTTTTGGATTCGATATAGATCCCCATCCAGTAATAGCGGGGAGAGTCCGGTGTGATGTTGAGGACAAAAGAATCCCCGCCTTTGTGAAGTATCCTGACAACCTCATGACCCTGAATCTGGAACCGTTCTATATTGGGAGTGAAATAGCCGGTTTTTTTGAGAGTGGGCATCGATCCAAACAAGACGTTTGCGATGATTGCAATCAACATGATTGTGAGCAGGAGAAGCAAAATAACCGAAAGAAAATTCCCATACGGAGATAATCGCTTAGCCCTGCGGGATATCATTACGCAATATCAGCGTTTTTTAAATAAAAGGTGATTGTATCCACATCTCCAGCAAAAACGAGATCATGGCACGCTATTATCTTTCTACCGGGGAGTGCACCTTACGATCGTGATCCAGAGTCCCCTGTCACTGACCAGCACCCGTCAGGTACTGCATGATCCTTTCGATGACAACCGGGTTTTTCGGCAGATTGATGTGGCAGTACTGGTCGGGGGAAGGTAACAAGACCGAATCAATTGGATCCAATGGTAAAACATCCAGCGAGATCCCCGGGAGGCGGGATTCACTATGGGGGACTATCCCATCCCCGGAATACGTATCCTGCCATTTCCCGTCGCTGGAAAGAACCCATGTTTTCCCGTGAAACATGGGAAAGAACTCCGGCCTGCCTCCGGGGTTTGAGGTGACGATAATCCGATAGGTGATGTCCGGGCGGATTCCTGCAGAGCTGAGGGTCTGCATGGCCGGGCTGCCGGGCCGGACATCCTGGACAATCGCATCCGTGGCAGGATCGAATCCCGGCTTGAGAAAAACACCCGTGAGCCGGTTAATGATCTCGCCTCCCCTCTGCGGGTCATGGAACAGTTCTGCAAGTGCCGAACCATTATTTGGGGGCCCCAGTCCGATCAGCAGTCGGACTTTCTGGCTTTGTGCTGTCCCATCAGTGACTTCAAGAAGATACCGGGTTATGCAGGTACCAACCGAGTGGCAGACAATGTCAACGGGCCCTGTATACCCACACTCCTCCCGCATCTCATTGATCGAGGCCTCCAGTGCTGTTGCCCGCTCCGATATATCCGCGCTGTTCATACCGGAGTGGTCAAATTTCAAGAATGGGATGGAGGCTTTTGAAAGACAGGGCATGAGGCGGTTCCAGATCCCGGGGTGACTGTTCCATCCATGGACAAGGATAACCGGGTATGGTTCAGGGTTCATTACAGATCGGTTGGCATCCATATACGATAGGTTATGCGATCCTGCTTCTGGTCACGGGTTCTTTGGTACCTTGATCGAAATCCCGGTCACCTATGAAGCGCCCATATTCCAACAATAAGTGAGGTCCCCTGAGTCGGAGAAGCAACCCCGGGAACACATCCCCGTCAGTTTTGGGGAAACCCGGCCTAACCGGATATGACCGATCTGACATGGATAATTTTTCAGCCTTTTCTCTCTTTTATTTTCATGGAGATGGCAAATATTTTTCCATTATCATCTTTAATTGGCTGTACCAAAACACCGACCTTCCGGCGTTTGCCGGATTTTGTAACTATGGCCGTATTTGTATCGAAAATAACTACTCCGCTTTGCTGGGCAACTTCAGTGATCGGATCCTTTAGTTGTTCACCGGACTGGTCATTGATGAGCATGAGGACGTCTCTCCAGTAACTCATCAGGATCTCAGATTCCGGAAGATCGATAAACCAGGCAGTATAGAGGCTGTTGCCTAACTAACAAAAAGAGTAATTCGAGTTAATGAAATATGCCGG
>JBAXDE010000173.1:0-4993 GCA_037141115.1 Methanomicrobiales archaeon
TACTAATATCTGATGGATATCTATGTTTTCAAAATTAACCTGACGGCAGTGAATCAAAGAGCCGCTTCCCGGTTTTCTTCTTGTCGGAATCTCCCTCATTGTCGCATTCCTTTTTGCAGCTCTGGTGCAGCCCATCTCCGGCCGGTGGGATGCAGTGCTTTTTGTCATCGTCCTCTTCTTTCTCCTCTGGGCCATTGCCTCAAAGCGGGGCTGGTCGATACCTCACCCCCTGCCATTCATCCGTTCATCCGTGATGAGTGAACTCCTCCTGGGACTTCTCATCACGATACTGGCACTGGTCGTTTCCTGGTTAATCGGGAGCGCTATAGGCCGAATGGTTTCAGATATTGCGGGGATCTTGTCGGCGCTCGTGATCTTTGGGGGGATCACGATGGTTGTATCGGCATGCAGGGACTGGCAGTAAACCGTTTTTTCTCCGGAGCGAAACGATTGGACACTCCCCATTCACCATCCCTACAGCGGGAGTGAATTCCCCAAGGAACGTTTCTTCACCTTCGCACCGCACCCCCACACCCATAAAACCCACCAGCGCCAATACATACAGCAATGGACAGCATCGACACCTACTTCCCGTACAGCGAATACCGCCCGGGCCAGCGCCACATGCTCGAGGTCGCAGCGCAGGTTGCCCGGGAGGGCGGGATCGCCATGATCGATGCCCCCACCGGCAGCGGGAAGTCGAGTGTTGTTGCCTCGCTCCTTGCCGAACGGAACAAGAAGAAGATCGTGATCGCGGTCAGGACCGTGAGCCAGCTCACCACCTTCATCCGCGAACTCGAACTGGTGCGCAAAAAAGCACCGCACCTAAAAACCGTGTACCTGGTGGGCAAGAAGAGCATGTGCCCGCTGGGCGGCGATGGCGACATCTACCGCAAGTGCGACGGGGTCAAGGCCTTCTCCACGTCCCTCATGCGGGACCGGGCCGACAAGGGAGCCCTCAACCCGTCAAAAGATCCCTTCATCATCCAGCAGATCCGCGCCATGGACAGGGAACACCCGCTCCTCTGCCCGTACTTTATCGCAAGCAAGATGTTCGTTCCGGCCGAGACGATGGGCGTCAAGATGGTGGCCTCCACCGAACTCCGGGCCAAGGCCGAACGGGTGATCGCCCACCCGGTGCCCCCCCGGGAACTCGCAGAGTTCTCCGGTGTCTGCTGCCCGTACGAGATGATGATGCAGGCCGCCCGGAACACCGATGTCGTCATCCTCAACTACCATCACCTCTTTGACCGGGACATCCGCGAACAGCTCTATGCCAATCTCGGGGTTGAGCCGGCGGATGTCCTGCTTCTCATCGACGAGGCGCACAACTGCGGCGATGTCATCACCGGCATCGAGAGCGTGACGCTCGTGGAGAGCGATCTCGAACAGGCCTCCCGCGAACTCTCCGGCATGCGAAAACGGCACAAGGGGGCAGAGGCAGTCCAGCATGTGCTGCCCCGGCTCACCGAGTTCATCCGGGGGCTCGCCAACTCGGTAGAAGCCGAGGACTGGTTCGATCCCGCGATCTTTGACCGGATGATCATACGGGAATCCCTGTACAAATCCATGGACGAGATCGTCGATGACCTGATGGGACTTTCCGAGACCATGCGGGAGAAGAACCAGAAGGACGGGGTCTTCCGGGAGACTGCCATCGAACGGCTCACGGAATTTTTGGTCCGGCTCTCCCATTCCTCCACCGACCCGGCGTACCTGACGGTGTACCGGAAAACAGAGACAGGGATAACGCTCGAAGTGCGCAACATCGATCCGGCCGCCTCCCTCTCGGAAGTCTGCGGTTCCCACTCTGCCTGCATCCTGATCTCGGGCACCCTCTCACCGGTGGACAGTTTCCGCAAGTACTATTTCGGGGATGCAAAGGTAACCACCCTCTCGCTCCCCAATGCCTTTCCCAAAGAGAACCGGATCATCGCGTGCGCCAACGACATCACGACGGCCTTTTCCCAGCGGCAGAACAAGGACAATACCTCCCGGGTCAGCGATTACATCAAGGCCTTTGCCGCACTCAAGGGGAACCGGGCCTGCTACTTCCCCAGTTACCAGATCCTCGAATCCTTTGCCAATCTTGCAGTCCCGCACCTCCGGGGAAAACGGATCTACATCGAACCCCGCGATGCTGCTGCTGCGGCATCTGCCCTCACCGAGTTCCTCTCGCTTCCCTCACGCGGCGAATCCGGTATCATGTTTGCCGTCTGCGGTGGGAAATGGAGCGAAGGGCTCGATTACCGGGGCGAGATGCTCAACGGCGCCATGGTCATCGGCCTCCCGCTCGCCCCGTTCAACCGGGTCCGGAAGATGACGATCGAATATTTCCGGCACAAGTTCGGCGAGGAGGGCGAGTTCCTCAGCTACACCCTGCCGGCCGTCAACCGTTCCCTCCAGGCGCTCGGAAGGGTGCTCCGCACACCCGAGGATCGCGGGGTCCTGGTGCTGGGCGAGAAGAGATTCCTGGAACGGCGGGTGCGCCAGGCCCTTCCCCCCTGGATACAGGAAGAGATGATCGAGTGCGATGTCACCCAGTTCCGCGAGAGGATAGGTAAATGGAAGTCATAAGCGGTTCGTGCCGGTTCGGCTTGTGGTATGTTCAGGTCTGGTGGAACGATACATCGGTGCACCGCGTGCGCTTCTCCCCCACGGGGATCGATGGGGAAGTCCCGCCCCAGATCATGAGATACTGCGGGGGCCTGCCTTCCGATTGTTCATCTCTCGACAGTTTCGCACTCCATGAAGATACCGTGTACAGCCATATTTACCGGGAAGTGCGCAATGTACCGTATGGAACAACGGCAACCTACGGGGACATTGCAAAAAACACCGGTACATCGCCACGGGTAGTCGGGCAGGCCATGGCCCGCAATCCCACACCGCTGGTCATCCCCTGCCACCGGATCGTGGGGGCGAATGGTATAGGAGGATTCTCACCATCCGTTGAGATTAAGGAAGCATTGCTTGCCATGGAAATCAAAGTCCTGCGAAAAATTCTCCAGGGTAAAAAGGACAGGATAATTAAGGAGACGCAATCACCTTAAAACGGAGAGCCGGTTTTTGAGATCAGCAGTCATTCTTGTGGGGGGTGAAGCGCGACGCGCAAACGGCCAGGAGAAGTATTTCTTCACGTACCAGGGAAAGACCTTCATCGACCGGTTGATCGAATCCCTCTCGCAGGTTGTTGATGAGATCATCCTGGTGGCCCGCGATCCCGAACAATGCAAACGCTTTCACAAGATTGAAGGGGTTCGCTGTATCGTTGACATCCGGACCGGTACCGGGCCCATTGGCGGGCTTCATGCCGGGACCCTGGCCGCAAACGGGGAAGAAATTTTTGTATCAGCCTGCGATATGCCCTGCGTTGATCCCCGGGTTGTTGCCCTCTTGTTCAGCCGGATTGAGGGCTATGATGCCGCTATTCCCCGCTGGAACATTGAGATGCTCGAACCCCTGCATGCAGTGTACCGGAGATCCGCACTGATCGGTTACCTTGAGAATCATGAATCGCTCTCTCTGCGGACCATGATCAAGAGCATGCATGCAAACTATGTCCCGGTTGACGAAATACGGACCATTGACCAGGATCTTACCACCTTTACCAATATCAACAAGATTGAAGAACTTGAATGGATTAACAGCATACGGAAATGAGAAGAATGCAACTCCCCTGCCCGGCCTCCTTTCTGGAGGAGACAAAAAAGCCGGTTACAGAGTCATGCATGAATATATGCAATAAGATCAACGGTTTACTATCGTGAATTCCAACAGGAGCACCGGGGACGTTTCCGTGGAACAATTGAGGGATCATCTTTCCAGCAGGAATGAAAAAGTTCTGCACCTGTTCATCATCGCAGCTGCAAGTATAGGTGCACTCCTCACTACCATCTTTTCACTCACCCACGGTATCGTCGAGGTCTATCCTTTCCTCTACATTCTCCCCATTATCCTCGTAGTATATTTCTATCCCAAACGGGCAGTAATTTTCTCCCTGGGGATCAGCCTGCTGTACATCTCCCTTGTGTACCTGCTCGGATTTTCCAACTCGGCTTTAATCGTAATCTCAACAGCATGGTTTGCGATCTTTATTGCAATTGCGGTTGTGGCATCGTCGTATGCCAATAAGTTGCTGGAAGAACGGATCCGTATACGGACCATCCTGGATAATTCCCAGGACGGGATATTCTGCCTGGATCTGCACACACGGCGTATCCGCGAGATCAATGTAAAATGTGCAAACTGGCTCAGGTACGACCGCCCGTCACTCATAGGGGAAGATATCTCCCTGATCTGGAAGGATGAAAATGACCAGGAGCAGTTCTTTGCCAATGCAAAAAAAGGGCGGGGTAACTCCGAGACTGAAGTGATCTTCGTAGCCCATGACGGGACCCTCCTGCGTTTTGTCATCTCTGCGGTGTATGTTACAACAGAGCGTGTGCTCTGTTCGGTTATCGATATCACCGGCAGCAAAATTGTTGATGAAGAGATACGAAAGACATTAGAAGATCTCGAAGACCAGGTCCGGCAACGCACGGCGCATCTCGAGAAGATGAATGAGGAACTCCGGGCAGAGATCCTTGAACGCAGGCGGTTTGAGAGTACGATTCTGTCAGGAAACCCGGCTAAACGGGAAGAGGGGAATAAATGACCGTTTCTGCTGCTCAAAAAAAATATCAGGTCTTCTGGGCGATAATAATTGGTATTACCCTCTTAATATCAATTGATTCGACCATCTACTCGCTCACTCATGGCATCAGCGAAGTCTTCCCCTTCCTCTATTTCCTGCCCATCATCCTCTTTGTCTATTTCTACCCGCACCGGGGCATCATCTTCACCCTGCTGATCAGCACGGTATTTCTGCTGCTGGTCTATTATTTCGGTAATTTTGATCCCCGTCTCGTTGCCGTTTCAACGGCATGGTTCGTGATCTTTGGATAGTGTAAACAATTTACTGTAAAATCGAAAACGCCCTGATCTCTAATCA
>JBAXDE010000174.1:0-4921 GCA_037141115.1 Methanomicrobiales archaeon
GAAGATTCTACACTAAAAAAGGATTCCAAGGCATGATATAGATAGTTACTAAAAATTTACAGAACGGAATTTTTTCCTGTACAAAAAAACCGGGCCGGGTAATTTCCGGATAGAAATATTGTTTGCAGGGAAAAAATCCCGATAACCCAATCGATCGTTTTGATTTTTTTTACCGGCTCAATCTGCAATTTCTTTTCGCAGGTTCCGGCTGAAAAGATTGCCGGATCATCCCAGCTGGACCGGGATAAGACGAGCAAGAAGAATCCTGAGGAGGAGGAATCAGGTAAGCCTTAACCGAACAATCAAATACAAAAAACAGGGCAGAGACCTGCAAAAAAGAAAAACCCATTTTCAAATTACCATTATTTTTAATCAGCGGGAAAACGCCGGGTCCCATTCGGGATCCGGATCCCGAACCGGGCAACAAAGAGGGTGCAATAAAAAACCATTTCCTCTTTTTTTCGCACACCAACAGTTGCCAAAATCTTAATCCACTGCGATATCGTTGACATAACAGACCATTGAGGTGGTTTATCTGACACGATTCTCACAACACTCTATGCACGGTATGACCCTGCTGCTGATCCTGCTCCTCACAGTTCTGGTGATGGCAGCCGGGTGTACCTCATCGACTCCTCAGACGACAACACAACAAACCACGACTGTGCAGGCAGAAAATTCCCCCGCAGCAGCCGGATCAACGCCGGTCACTTCGGGCAGTTCATCAGGCCAGGCCATGGACGTAAAAACGTTAAACGCCCTTTTCCCCGCAGCACCTGCCGGCTGGACGATCACTCAGCAGCCAGCCGGGTCCACCCGGCTGGACTCGGATAATAATGCCTGGAGTGCGTCTTCGGCAATCTATACCAGCACCGCAAACAAAGACACGACAGCCTCGTTAATGATCCAGGACACGGTCGGCCGGATGGTCGGGTTAAAAACCATCTGGGGCACGTTTTCCAATACACAGAACAGTGACAGTTACTTCAGGAGTTCAACCATCGGGGGAAACCCGGCATGGGGGACACATTCCATTGCAGGAAAAACCTTTAAGACCTGGATATTAGTCAACGATCGGTTCATGGTGCAGGTTTCTGTCGAGAATGGATCCCAGGCCGACTATGATACCTTCATCAATGCCATCAATTTTGCCGGCATAAAATAACGAAAAACCGGTCACCCTTCAGGTTACCAGTTGAACATATCCTTTTTTTTAACAGCACTGATCTCAAGAAAATATTCTTACCGGCCAATCAAAATACCGGAAAAATTTTAGGGAATTTGCCCGGAATCCCGATAACCCGTAACGAGATTCAATCGTTCGCTAAAACATAAAAAACGGACTCGCGGTTTTTACCAGTAACATCCTACGCAGAATCGCTTATGACCGATCAACGCCCATCATATCAGCACAATGATTCTCGTGGACTGGCAGCTCCTTGACCGCATAGAACGGGGCTTTATCAAAATTTATCCGTACGATCCTGCACTTGTGCAGCCCAACTCGGTTGATATCCGGCTGGGCAACCATTTTGTCTGGTACAAGCCGGGCACCGAAGTGATCGACCCGTACAACCAGGACAGTGTCACGTCCGATGTGGACGAGATACATGCAGACTCGTTCATCTTAAACCCCGGCCAGTTCATCCTTGCCGAGACACTGGAGTGCATTGAACTTCCCGACAATATTGTTGCAACAATTGAAGGAAAATCCAGCATCGCCCGGCTCGGGGTCACCCTCCACCAGACCGGCGGCTGGATCGATGCCGGGTTCCGTGGCACCATCACGCTCGAGATGGCAAACGTCAACGCCAGGCCGGTGAAGGTGTATGCGGGTATGCCTATCGGCCAGCTCGTATTTTACACAACCGAGCGGGCAGAGAACCCCTACTTCAAAAAAGGCGATGCAAAATATCTCGACCAGCGGCAGGCAACCCTCTCGCGGTACCCGGAAAACCGGAAATCTGCCTGACCCCAGAACCTGTGCACGCTGCCGGGCGGGAAGACTAGGTTTGGGAAATACTACGGCCCCCTTTTTTACACGCTCCCCGACGATTACCGGATACCGGTGACCGGTGTCAGATTAACCACTATAAATACCATAAAAACCCATTTTATACGGATGATCATTTCGGATCGGAGATGAAATAATGCGACTTCTTCTCATTCATTCTGACTATATCGAATACGAAGCAAAAAAGAAGACAAAGATCGCCGAGGAATGCACGGTTCTTTCCGACCGGGAAGAAGAGGCACTCACTGTTTTCTGCGCTGTGGAATCGATCGATGAAGAAGACCTGGAAGGCGTAGTCCTCCAGGCCATTGCTGAAGTAAAGAAAACGGCGGGACAGGTCAATGTAAACAAGATCGTTGTCTACCCGTACGCCCACCTCTCCAGCGATCTCTCCTCACCGGAAACTGCGATCACTGTACTTAAGGCTCTCAAGACCGGTCTTGAAGCAGAAGGGTTTGCCGTCAAGCGTGCACCCTTCGGCTGGTACAAATCCTTCAAACTCTCCTGCAAGGGCCACCCGCTCTCCGAGCTCTCCAAGACAATTGTTCCCGGGGAGATAACCGTCAAGAAGGAGAAGGCAGAAGTCACCCACGACTGGTTCGTGCTTACCCCGGACGGGAAGCAGCACGACTACAAGGAGTACCTCAACGACACGCCCTTTGGCTGCATGGTCAAAAAGGAACTCGGGGTTGCAGTCCCGGTTGGCGGCGACCCGGCCCACGTTGACCTGATGCGCGGAAAAGAACTCGTGGACTACGAGCCCGCGAGCGATGTCGGCTGCCTCCGCTGGCTGCCCAAAGGCAAGATCGTCCGCGACCTGCTGGCCGATTATGTGCTCCGCCTCGTGCTGGACTATGGCGGTTCACCGGTCGAGACCCCGGTCATGTACGACCTTGGCGACAAGGCAATCAATGAGCATGCCGCAAAGTTTGGCGAGCGCCAGTACCGCTTCAAGTCCAACAACCGGGACATGATGCTCCGGTTCGCGGCCTGCTTTGGCATGTTCTCGATCATGCGCGACATGCATATCTCGCCCAATCACCTCCCCATGAAGATGTACGAGCTCTCCACCTACTCCTTCCGCCACGAGCAGAAGGGTGAAGTGATCGGCTTAAAGCGCCTCCGGTGCTTCACGATGCCCGACATGCACTCGCTCTGCCTTGACATGCCCCAGGCACTCAAGTGCTTTGAAGAGCAGCTTGCCATGGGATGGCAGACCGGCAGGGACTTCGAGACCGAGCTCGTTGCCGCATTCCGGTGCACGAAGGACTTCTACGCAGAGCACGAGGCATGGGTCAAGAAGATCGTAAAGGAATCCAACTGCCCGATGCTCATCGAGATCCTCTCCGACCGGGTCCACTACTGGATAGCAAAGATTGACCTCGCCGCAATCGACGGCCAGAAGCGCCCTATCGAGAACCCGACCGTCCAGATCGATGTCGAGTCCTCAACCCGGTTTGACATCAAGTACCACAAGGAAGACGGGACTCCCGTCTTCCCCCCCATTCTCCACTGCTCCCCAACCGGCAGTGTCGAGCGGGTCATCTGCGCAATCCTGGAGAACATCTCCACGCAGGAAGTCCCCTCCCTCCCCACGTGGCTCTCGCCAACGCAGGTCCGGGTCGTGCCGGTAACAGAGAAGCACATCGCGTTTGCCGAGGAACTGGTAAAGACGATCAACGCCGCACAGGTCCGGTGCGATATTGACGACCGGAACGAGACGATGGGAAAGAAGGTCAGAGAAGCCGGTATGGACTGGGTCCCCTACGTCATTGTAGTCGGTGACGAGGAAGTCACATCGAAGAACCTGACCGTTACGGTCCGGAAGAAGTCGCAGCCCAACAAGCCATTCAAAGAGCAGCTCTCCATCGATGCCCTGATTGCAGCGGTGAAAAAGGATACGGAAGGAAAACCGTTCCGCCCGTTGTATACCCCCCGGAAGCTTTCCCTGAAAGCCCGGTATATCTGATTTTTCCCCTATTTTTAAAGATATCCGGGCGATATCCTCTTGTGAATAAACGGACTAATAGTGCATGAGACTATGGATATCCAGTACTCGCACGGGAAGATTGTTGTCAGTGAAAAATATCTTACCCTGTTGGATCGTTTCGTCTTGGATTTCATACAGATCCTTGAACCAGTAACTCCGTATGTAATCGTAAGCGGATATGTCGCGATACTGTTCGGGCGTTCCCGGGGTACGGAGGATGTGGACATACTCATCCCCCCTCTCAAGACTGAGGATTTTTGCAAATTGCACGATGCCCTTTGCAAAGGTGGTTTTGAATTCCTGAACGCAGAAGATGCAAGCGGGTTACATGACATGCTCACAAAAAATATGGGTATCCGGATCGCGAGAAAGGAGCAATTTATCCCCAATATCGAATTGAAATTTCTAAAAGATGAGGTTGACCGGATGGTTCTCCGGGATCGCATTGAAGTGAACCTGCCGGATGCGAAATTCTTTATCTCACCAATCGGAATTCAGATTGCATACAAACTGTATCTTGGCTCCCAGAAAGACATCGAGGATGCACTGTATCTCTGGGAGATCTTCAAAGAAGAGCTCGATCATGCCAGCCTGAAGGAGCACATGGAGATATTTAAAGTCCGGGGAGATGAGTATGGAATTATTATTTGACCGTAAGGCAAATACAGAAGAACGGCTTGCATTTGTCAGGAGCTATGCAGCGTGGGTGAAGCGGATGCCAAATGCCGAATGGAGCCGTCAGCAGGCTGCACTGATCGACAGTTTTTTTATAAACGCCCGGAACATGCCCCTGACATCCCGCGAATATCTTGAGCGGGTTGCCGGGCAAAGGAGAGTGTTGACCCGTTAAAACAAAGAAATTGCGTATCCCCTCCAAAACTAAGGGAAAGATCGATATTTTAGTAAATATATACACT
>JBAXDE010000175.1:0-4890 GCA_037141115.1 Methanomicrobiales archaeon
CATGATTAGAGATCAGGGCGTTTTCGATTTTACAGTAAATTGTTTACACTATCCGCTTTTTTTTTATCTCTCCATTATCCGGACAAACCGCTAAACCTCAGTTTCCCCTACGACACCTATTTTGTAATTGCAGTCGCAATAGTATACCCATGGAGAGTTGTGTCCACCGGATAGAAGTCCACTATACCACCGATCCCCGGTTAAAGACCCGGACCAGCAGGATTCGATCCTTAGGTTTTCCGATCGATGAACTGCATCTCATCGATGTCTATACGATAGCCACCAGCACCCGGGATTTTTCCGGGCCGGAACTAGCTGATATCGGTACACAACTGGTTAATCCCGTTGTCCAGAAATATTTGGTGGATTCACCGACACGGATTCCGTTCGATTATGCAATCGAAGTAGGTTTTCTCCCGGGCGTGACCGACAATGTTGGCGCCACGGCCCGCCAGACGATAGAAGATTTCTTCTCCATGAAATTTATTGAGGGAGAAGCGGTCTATACCTCGCAGCTCTTTCTGGTCTGCGGCACAGTAACCACGGATCAAATAAGGAATCTTGCGGCAACCCTTGCAAACCCGCTCGTGAACCGGGTGCTGATCCTGACCCGGGCGCAATACGGCGACAAGGGAATGGCACCGGTTGTTCCGGTTGTCCATCTCAATGAAGTGCCCAATGCTGAACCCATATACCTGGATCTCGATGATGAGGAACTCATTCGGATCGGCAAGGAAGGGATTGTTGATTCCCGGACAGGAGAGCGAAGGGGGCCGCTCGCACTGGATCTCGCCCAGCTGCATGCGATACGGGACTATTTTGATGACGAGGGGCGCATGCCAACCGACATCGAACTCGAGTCCCTGGCCCAGACCTGGAGCGAGCACTGCAAGCACACGATCTTTGCCTCCGCCATGGATGACGATGTACCCCGGGGCCTGTACAAGACGTTCATTCAGGATGCAACAAAGAAGATCCGGGCCGAAAAGGGAGACAAGGACATCTGCGTCTCGGTCTTTACCGACAACTCGGGTGCCATTATCTTCGATGACACGTACCTGGTGACCCACAAAGTCGAGACCCACAACTCCCCTTCAGCCCTGGACCCGTTTGGGGGCGCACTGACCGGTATCGTGGGGGTCAACCGCGATACGATAGGGTTTGGTCTCGGTGCCAAACCCTGCATCAACGTCTATGGTTATTGCGTTGGCGACCCGGAGACAAATCCGGCACTCTTCCGTGGGAAGGACTCATCCATGCCGATCCTTTCCCCCCGCCAGATCCTGGACGGGGTAGTCCGGGGCGTGGGAGTTGGGGGGAACTGCTCGGGTATTCCCACCCCGCAGGGATGGTGCTGGTTTGATGACCGGTACTGCGGAAAACCACTCGTCTTTGCCGGGACGGTTGGCATCCTGCCCCGGGAACATGCGGGCCGGCAACTCTCTGAGAAGAAGGCAGAGCCCGGCGATCTCATTGTTGTTGTAGGCGGACGCGTGGGCAATGATGGGATCCATGGTGCCACCTTCTCCTCGGAGGCGCTCGACCCGGCCAGCCCGGTGACAGCAGTCCAGATCGGCGACCCCATCACCCAGAAGAAACTCTCTGATGTGATCGTCAAGGAGGCCCGGGACCTGGAGCTGTACAGGAGCATCACGGACAATGGCGCTGGCGGGATCTCGTGTTCGGTAGCCGAGATGGCAAAGGAGTGCAATGGCTGTCACGTCTATCTCGAGAAAGTGCCCCTCAAATATCATGGCATGGCCCCGTGGGAGATCTGGATCTCGGAGTCACAGGAACGCATGACCCTTGCCGTTCCCCCGGAGAAACTCGATGCCCTCATGACGTTGATGCAGAGCCGGGATGTTGAGGCAACGGTGATCGGGAAGTTTACCGCTACCGGCAAATGTGTTGTCGAGTGGCATGGCCTGGTTGTTATGGAAGTTGGTCTCGCATTCCTCCATGATGGCCTGCCAAAAAAACACCTGCTGACAACGTACACCCCAAAGATTAGTCCGGAGCCGATCTTCCCCTGCCCGGACCGGCTCGATGCCACGATGCGCTCGATGCTCGGACGCAAAAACCTCTGCTCGAAAGAGTTCATCTCAATCCAGTACGATCATACCGTGCAGGGCGGGCATGTGCTCGGGCCAGTCCAGGGAATTGGCCGGGTCCAGTCCGATGCCACGCTCACCAAAGTTGTCCCCGGCTCTAAAAAAGGCGTAGGACTCTCGCAGGGTCTCTTCCCCACGTACTCCGAGATTGACCCATACCTCATGGCCGGGGCCGCGATCGATACGGCCATCCGGGGCCTCATTGCAATCGGGGTCCCGCTCGATTCGATCGCGATTCTCGATAACTTCTGCTGGTGCTCATCGGATGAACCCGAACGCCTCGGCCAGCTGAAAAGGGCTGCTCAGGGATGTTATGATTTCGCGGTGGCATTCGGCACCCCGTTCATCTCGGGCAAAGACAGCATGTACAATGATTTCTCGGGATTTGATGCCGCAAACAACCCGGTAAAAGTCTCGGTGCCCCCTACGCTGCTCATCTCCTCAATAGGTATCCATCCCGATGTGACCCGGTCCGTCTCCCTTGATGCAAAGATCGATGGCGACCTTATTTACGTGATAGGCGAGACTGCCGAAGAACTGGGCGGGTCAGAGTACTTCGCCCTGCTTGGCGGAATTGGCAATACTGTGCCAAAAGTTGATGTTGCAACAGTCAAAGCACGGTACTCCAGGCTTACGGATGCTCTTTCCCATGAACAGGTGGCATCAGCATTCCCGGTCAGCCACGGGGGCCTAGGGACGGCTCTGGCCAAGGTAGCCATTGCCGGCCGGCTGGGTATGGATATCACGATACCGGCAACCATGCGCCCGGACTATTTCCTCTTCTCCGAATCACTTGGCCGTTTCATTGTCACGGTAGCTCCCGATCACAAGCGCGAGTTCGAGCGCATCTGCGGGGCCGATGCCCTGCTGCTCGGCAGGGTGGTTGGGAAGAATCTGCGGGTCACGTCCGACAAACTGCTGATGGATATTCCGGTTGCTGAACTTGAGACGGTCTATAAAGCACCGTTCCGGGGGTATTGATCATGACAACGAGCGCACTACGATTCTCCCAGCGGGCAACCGACGCTGTAAAAGGTGCCGGGCAGACAATGATCGATGAGAAGGCGCTTATCCTGAGCGGCTTTGGGATCAACTCCGAGATGGAGACCAGAGAGGTTCTCTCCCGGGCCGGCATGGATGCCGACATTGTTCATATCAATGACCTTATTGTGGGACGGATGCGCCTTGCGGACTACCGGCTGCTGGTTTTTCCCGGAGGATTTTCCTATGGCGATGATACCGGGGCGGGCAATGCGTACGCAAACCGGCTCAGGAATAATCTCTGGGATGACCTGCTCGAGTTCCTTGATGGCGACAATCTTGTGCTGGGGATCTGCAATGGTTTCCAGATCCTCTCAAACCTCGGGCTGGTGCCTGCCTTTGATAAGCATCATACCCGCGACATTGCCCTGATGCCCAACCAGGGCGGGCGACTTGAATGCCGGTTTGTCTCCATCAAGCCTGCGGCCGACAATCTCTGGACAAAGGGCATTGAACGGCTGTACTGTCCCGTAGCTCACGGGGAAGGAAATCTCTCGTGCTCCTCAGAGACGCTGCTGCGCCTAAAGCGGCAGAAGCAGGTTGCCTTTACCTACTGCAAGGATGACCTGACCCCTGCCTATGGGGAATATCCTTCGAACCCGAATGGATCGGTCGAGGATATTGCCGGGATCACGTCCGCGGATGGCAAGGTGCTGGGCCTTATGCCGCACCCGGAGCGGGCAATGGAGTTTGTCAACCAGTATGACTGGCCATTGAGGAAAGAAGAGATGCGGCGCAAGGGAGTCCCCGTGCCGGCAGAATCGATGAATATGCTCCTGTTCCGGAATGCAGTTGCATATTTCCGGTAATCCGTTTTTTTTTAGTGATTCTTTTTTTTGATCCACATGTTGAGTGTACCCTGCCATCCGGCGCGGTGCGTCGGAATTCCCTTATGTCGAAGGTATACTTGTCGATTCAAATGACACCGGGGCTGGATGGGTAAAGATAGTTCAGGCATACCCTGGGGCAATAAGTATCCCGGTATATCGTAAAAGTGCAATAGTTTTTAAAGAAACATGCCGCGACAACCCCGTCTTTGCCGGACTTTAACATTTCTCTGATCCAAAAAGCCGTTAATGAGGAGAGACTATCAGTATTTATTGATATTATGAAAATTGTCCAAGAACTTTGGCAGTAAATAAGCCTACTTTTTTATCAACAGTCTGATCAATTTTAACGCCTACAGCTTTGTCTGCATTGAAGTCTCTTCCGTAACTTTGATTCGTCTCTTCGGCAACCAGATCGCGAGCATTCAAAGTGTCCGCTGCAGAAAGCATTTTGTAATTTGGATAATCAACGGAGTCGGTAGCTCCGCTGAATGTCAGTCTTTTAACATCAGAATAACCGCCTGCATTGCTCTTCAAGGCAAAAACTTTGGTCGTACTTACGCCCTCGGAATCAGTCGTTAGAACGGCTGAGTTTACTTTCCATCCAGCCAACGCACCCTCAACCAGTAAACCAGTTTGATCTATTTCCAAGGGCTTCGAGTCTTCACTCATTAGGACGTTGGACAATCCTGTTTGTCTTCCTGGCGATGCGGCGGGGTCTATTGAAATCATGAAAAACTTGTTCTCAATGCTGACCTTGTAAACGCCCCCCGCTTTGTCTATGGCGGAAACAACTTTTGCGCCAATGACGCCATCACCATTGATGTCTCTAGTTGAAGTTGATTCTTCATTGGCCAGATCTACCAATGTCAATTGCTTCTGACCTGTTAAGTGACGGTTCTCATCAAAAG
>JBAXDE010000176.1:0-4888 GCA_037141115.1 Methanomicrobiales archaeon
CAATCATGCGAGCCTCTCACGCTCGCGACTGGGGTTCGAATCCCCATAGCAGCATCCGGTTTTCGATGATTCTGAGATCATGGGAACTTCAAGTTATTAAAAAAGAGACCATATATGACTGACAGTGCAGAATTTGATATAATAAGGCGCAGGCACCACTATCGCTGTTCTATCTGCCGGCAGCCTGAGAAAGTCACCGGTACCCTTATACCGGTCAAAGGAAAGGAAGCAGCGGGAGATGCATTCTGTGCCTTCCCGGTCTGCCCGGATCACCATGCAAAATACATGCAGGGATTTTTCACGGGGATTGAAATGAAAAAGATCGGTATCACCGCTGACGATTATCGGGACATCTTATCAGAGATCGCAAACGAGCGGGAGACCGGAGACGGATTATCCGCAGCTGAAAAAGGCTCTCTTGCAAAGGAAGAGACCATCAAAAAGATCCAGAAAGCACAGAAGATGAAGATGCCAAAAGTGCACTCAGATTATAAGAAAGATATTTGATCTTTTTCTTTCTCTTATACGCCCCTTTTTCTTCTATCCGATGCGGCCTTTGATAATATCAGGCATTTTAATTTAAAAAAACGGGTCATATGGCCCGGAACCGTTTCACAACAATGTCACTACCTTTCTTTTTAATTTCAACCTTGATCTTTCCCTCCTTGTAGTCCACTTCAAATATTCCGAATTTTTTTGATTCGACGAGACGCTCGAGTTTCTGGAGATCAGATCTCAGCATTCGCTTGAAATCATCCCCTTCATAGATCACTTTGACCATTTTCATACCCCCCAATAAATTTCAATGGTTCATTACACGTATCAATCTTCTGTAACTCCCGGTTTTACCGGCTCTCATCACCCGAAAAACGAATTGTCCCAAGATTTCAGTGTATTTGTAAGGAAACATTAAATATTGTATCCCAGCATAACCCTATATGAGGAGTTATGAGCAGGGAGAAGATCAAAGTCCCCGGAAAGGTATACGAAGAATTAGTCGTCCTTCAGCGTGAGATCCATTTCACCCAGGATCACGAAGATACCGTAAAGAAAGCTGAGGATCGCGGATACATGAATGCAGCAAACTGGATCCGGCAGAATGAACGGGCCTACAAGATCGGGTTTGCCTGGGGATTTGAATCAGATGGCAGTGAAGCATCGCAGGGTACCCTTCGGGATATTCCGGAACGTGAAGCCCCGGCATCCCGGCGTACAATCTCGCGCCCCGCAACCATGCAGCCACGCTCTGGCGGAAAGAAATCGTCAGGCTCGGGCAACTCTGGCGGAATTATTGCAGGAATCAAAAACTGGCTGGGCAAATATTTTTAAATCCTCTTTTTAGTCACAGGTTAATTCTGCCACAAAAGGATTGTACATCCAACACCGTACTGGAGGAATTCCACACCCGGATGACGGGTATTCGTCGTTCACATGTCACAACAACAGGCGGACCCGAAGGATTGTTGGGAGGATCACACCACATGATAAGATCGAGCGCTCACCCACACACATGTTTATTCCAGAGTTTGCGTAATAATTGATCAGGATTACGATACTATGGCACGGGAACTATCTAAACGGGATATTGAAATCTTAAAAAAACTTGCACCGGAATGTGGAGATCTTACCTGTTCAGGATCAGGACATATGTTCCACTCAATACTACCCCCGGTCTCCAACCACTTTGCTCAAGACAGTGACGATTTTATCCAGAGAATCGCCCGTCTGACTGATGAGGACCTGACCTACCTGACCGATATGATCCACAAAGGTGAGGAGGGAATGGGTTGCCTCCCTGTTGAAGATGTTGAAGCGTTTGTACACCTGATCCATGACCGGTTATCGGAAGAAGCAGCAAAGAAGGTCATATCCGCGTACGAGTCCGGCTACGAATGCGACCATTAACCAGAAATTTCCCCATTTCATGAAAGATATTACGTCAACGGTAGCAGATCTGCGTGCACCTACGGTAAAAAAACGCCAGCTTGCAGCTGCTGAACTGGGAAAGTCCGGCAATTTATCTGCAATAGCTCCGTTGATCGCTGCCTTTTCAGATCCTCACCCAGCAGTCCGCAGCGAGATCGTGCAGGCCCTTGGCCGGTTGGGTGATTCGGAGGCGTTACCTGCCCTGATTACGGCACTTGAAGATTCTGAACCGGGTATCCGTTGCGCAGCGATCGCAGCGCTGGGAAAGATCAGGGACCCGGCAGCTGCCGATCCACTCATTCGCTGTCTGGAAGATAAGGATATGAATGTCAGGATTGGTTCTGCAGAAATATTGGGAAAACTCGGTGACAAGCAGGCAATCAGGCAACTCACATTACTGCTTGATGATCCTTTTTCGGATGTCCGAAATTCTGCCCATGCAGCAATCAGTAAACTCACTAAAAAATAACGATCCCGGACACAGGATCGGTAGATTGCAAACCACCCAACAGTATAAGCCCGCTGTCATTCAAGTTAACGAACAATAAAACGAGGTGTCTCATGGCCAACAAACGTTCCATAATGGACTCCATAATTGGATTTTTTTCATTTGTTCCGATGATCATGTACATGATCGTTGCTATCCTTCTCACGATCATTGCTGCATTTTCCCTGTACGATGCACTACTGCTTATTGTAAAAATGATCTCTTCACCGGAGATAGTAGGCGGAGTGCCGGATTTCTCAAAAGGCCTGTTGGCAGTGATCCAGTCACTGCTCCTCACGATCACGATCATTGTGCTTTTCGAAACCGTCACTGTGTACTTCAGGACAAAACGTGTCGAAGTGCGTGCACTGCTCATCGCCGGGATCACCGGAATGGTCCGGCATATCCTGATCTTCAATGTCACGGACACCAATGCAATGCAGATGTTTGCGTCCATAGCACTCCTCGCGGTGCTGATCGCCGGTGTGGTGCTGGTAAAACCCGAACCCTGAAGATTATCTTTTTTCCCACCCGGTAATGCAGGATCCCCAGCCCCCCGGGATAGAGGGTTTTTATTCCCCCCCGTACAAATCACTGGTTCAAGGAGGACATGCCATTGACCGGGATCATCGAGGCAACGGATTTAAGGAAAAATTATGGCAGCCTTGTCGCTGTTGATGGCATCTCATTTACCGTAAGGAAAGGTGAGATCTTCGGGTTTTTGGGCCCCAATGGTGCCGGCAAGACCACGACCATGAAGATGATTACCTGTGTCTCACCCAGGACATCCGGTGTTCTTTCGGTGTTTGGCCGGGATCCAGACCTGCAACCGGCAGAGATCACGCAGCACCTTGGCGTGGTCCCCCAGGAGACCAATCTTGACCCGGACTTCACCTGTTTCGGCAACCTCGTTACGTATGCAGGTTATTTCGACATCCCCCGGCATTCTTCCGAGAAAAAAGCCAATGAACTGCTTGAGTTTGTCCAGTTGCAGGAGAAACGCGATGTAGAGGTGGAAAAGCTTTCGGGGGGTATGAAACGACGGCTGATTCTCGCCCGGGCACTGGTCAATGGTCCCGACCTGCTCATCCTTGACGAACCAACCATCGGTCTCGATCCTCAGGCCCGGCACCTGATCTGGGAGAAACTCAAAACCCTCCAGGCACAGGGAAATACGATCGTCCTTACAACACACTACCTTGACGAAGCGGCCCGCCTCTGCGATCGACTCGTGATCATGGACCACGGGAAAATCCTTGTTGAGGGTGCACCGGCTGACCTGGTAAAGCAGCATGTAGGTGTTGAGATTGTTGAAGTGGAGAAGAGTGCAGAAGTGCTAGACTGCCTCGCAACACACACCATCCCGCACGAAGTGATCGGTGATACTGTGCAGATAGCCTCAGGCTCATACCGGGAGATCGCAAAGATCCTGTTCGATACCTGCCAGCCAAAAAATATGATCACCCGCCCGGCAACGCTTGAAGATGTATTTTTAAAACTGACCGGGAGGACCCTCCGGGACTAAATCATGCCGCATCTCTTTTCAGTTCCCCAGATAACAGGACGAGCCGGAAGGGTCTGGTACCGCAACCTTGTGGTCTTTTTGCGGACATGGAAAGTGAACTTCTTCCCCCCGTTCATTGATGCCCTTCTCTACCTTTTTGCCATCGGCATGGGTATCGGAACCTATATCAAGGAGGTTGATGGTGTCCCGTACATCAATTTTATCGCACCTGCTATTCTTGCCATCTCGGTAATGAACTCTGCTTTCTTCGAATGCACTTACGGTTCATATGTCCGGATGTATTACCAGAAGAGCTTTGATGCTATGATCGCTACCCCGCTCTCGATCGAAGATGTGATAGCCGGCGAATTGCTCTGGGGAGCAACCCGCAGCGTGTTGTACGTGGCAATCATGCTGCCGGTGCTTGTTGCATTCGGGGTTATCTCGCTCCCCTTATCCCTGCTCGCCCTCCCGCTTGCATTCCTTGGCGGACTGATGTTTGCTGGCATTGGGATGTGTATTACTGCAATCACCCCCAGCATAGATTCCCTGAACTATCCCATGTTCCTCTTTATTACCCCAATGATGCTTTTCTCGGGCACATTCTTCCCCCTCGCCCTGCTACCCGCAGCTTTCCAGTATATCGCTGTTGCCTTCCTCCCCCTCACCCACATAGTTTCGATTATGCGGATGTTCACCCTGCCTGCACTTTCATGGACAATCCTGCTCCACCTCACGTGGATAGCGGCAGTGACAATAATTTTCTGTGTGATGTCGATCAACCTGATGAAAAAACGCCTCATTGTATGAGGACTGGTCATTTTACGACATGCGGACAATTCGCAGAACAAAGAGATCTTCATCTTCAATTTCCTGCCGGCTCGCTACAGAAACTGAAAACCAGTTCTGTGAGAAAAGATCGTTCACCTCAGGAAGGCCGGTAAGCGATGAGATCAAGAGCAGGATCCTGC
>JBAXDE010000177.1:0-4865 GCA_037141115.1 Methanomicrobiales archaeon
ATCACTAAAAAAGCGATGGGTTTTTATGCAAAAATCCTAATTGGATGGCCTCTCAAGAATAAAATAGGTAATTTCTGAATAGAAACCGCAGAAGAATACTCCGGGATAGCCATACACCTCTCTTCGCGCTCACAAGGATGGGTGAAAGGTTACTTTTTTTAATTGAAAAACCCGCACGAAGTCAATGCACCAGGCAATGAAAAAATTTACATTCCAAATATAATTTTAATCCGTCTTCTCTATCGTCGGAATTTCTCAAATTTTTTCCTGACAAAATAAGAAATTTTTTGTCTTATTCCTCGAACGGGATTAGCTTCTGCCACTCCCAGCCAGAAAATTACTCCCGCGACCAGAGCATTTTCCGGGATATAATTGGGATTTAAGGCATAGTCGTCAATGATATTGCCGAAAATTATCGGATCCATAAGGTTCAGCAACTGACTGGTGCCCGCTAAAACGAGAGCAACGACAATAAGCAAACTTCTGCGGTTTCAGATACTTCCAAAGGATCATCATTCTTCTGGCAAACCGCAATTATTCATCGCTTCATATATATTTCATGGCGTGAACAGCAACGATACTGGTAAAATGATGAGACAAAGTCTGCAATCAGCCAGTGTCCTTGGTCTGGCCGGGTCTTTTTAATGAGCTGCTGTATAAGGATGGATCTTAAAAAGCCCCCTGGTGGATTTCAAAAATGGTTAAGCATCCTATCCGGTTTAAATGCTGGGATTATGGGGGATAAATGAGGATAATGTTCCCTGCAGTTTATTTTATGACCGGGTTTTTTTTAAAGAGCTGCGTTCAATAATATACGAATCCTTTAACTATGACCCGGACGCTATTGCAGGAAAAGGAAGGCGCAATTCATGCGGCAGAAAAGGAGCGGGAACATGCAATATTTTTCAACCTTCTTGTAGCGGTTGCTCCTGCCGTTCCTAAACTCGCCGCTGCAGTTCTCTCCGGGTCAGTTACGCTGTATGCATCAGCGATGAAGACGGTCAATGAGGCCATTGGCGTTCTGGTTGCATGGCTGATCGCCCGTAAGATTGCCCGGGGTGATCACGGGGTCTACGATTACGGGATGGGAAAATACGAAAATATTGCCCGAATCATCACTGGCAGCGTGATGCTCATCTCGTTTGTCATTCTTATCATTGTCGCCACTTACAAGATCCTCTTTCCCGCAACTCTCGGAAGCGGGGGTGTCCAGATAGGGATGGTGATCGTCATAATCATGATTGCCGTTGATAGTTATATCACGGTTCGTAATTACCGGATTGCTGTACGGGAGCCTTCGCCCCTGATGGATTCCCAGTGGCGCCTCTTCCGGTTGAAAGCCATAGCAAACCTCGTTGTCTTTCTCACCCTTATTCTCGCGACCCTCTGCGCAGGACTCCCGTGGGCTGTGTATATCGACCCGGTTGCTTCGTTTATCGTGATGGGCATTCTTCTCTATTCCGGGATCCGGATGATTGTATCATCCCTCCCGGATCTTCTTGACGAGACACTTGAAGAGGAACTTCAGCTCGTGGTGGTGAAGGAACTGGCAGAACATTTTCACAACTACGAACAGCTCCATGGTGTAAAATCCCGGAGGAGCGGGGGAAGTGTGTATGTTGACCTCTTCCTTGAATTCCGGGGAGACCTTCAGATGTGCGATGTGCAGAATACGATCGACCTGATGAAAATCTCCTTAGAAAATGAAATACCAAAAAGTACGGTCAATATCATCACCACGAGCGGCAGGTGCTGCAGGTCAGGTTCCGACAGGATCTCATAACCCGAAATTCCGGCACGCTATCGTTATGACTGAACGTTTGGGAATATAATCTCCTGACTCATTATGAATTCTATTAAAATTTCCTCTGAAACAAATTGTCTGTCGGGATATTCCCGACACCGAAGGAAAAAAGGGGAATTCACTATCAATGACAGGACTTTCAATGTATTCTGTGATAATGATCAACGATTTACCGGTATTCGATGTCCCGGGAAGCAAACATTGCACCAACCATTAAAAGGAAACGGGTGAACACTCTGTAAGCAATTTCAGAGGCTCCCGCGGCATGGATTTTTTATATTTTAACCCGGTAAATAAACAGCCCGTTCTCATTCCGCTGCTTATTGGTACCAGTGCCGCAATAACAATAATCCTCAATTTATATGGGCTTACCCACGGTATCACCAACGTTCTTCCCCATCTTCTCTATATCCCGATTATCCTTGCGGCATATTACTATCCCCGCTGGGGAGTACCATTCTCTCTCCTTCTCTCAACACTCTATTGTGGGGCGGTCTTTGCCCTGTATCCTGTCACAATGGAGGTGCAGACAGCTGCGCTTGCACGGGTTTTTGTCTTCATGGTAATCGCTGGCGTTATCTCTTTCCTGAGTGGCAGGATGCACTATGACACCCAGATGTGCCGGAGACTTGTTTCTATTGTAGCCTCATCCCGAGATGCAATCGTTGCAGAAACTTTTGAAGGCCTCATCACGGACTGGAATGCCAGCGCCGAGACACTCTACGGGTACACCTCAAAAGAGATTCTGGGAAGATCTGTTACCGTTCTCATTCCTGCGGATAAGCGGGCTGAATCAAAGTTCCTTATCCAGAAGATCCAGAACGGTATGCTGGTTGATCGCTATGAAACGGAGCGACTGACAAAGAACGGAATGCGGATCCAGGTGTCCCTCTCCATCTCACCAATCAGAAACTCAAGTGGAGAACTTATTGGTGCTTCTGTAAGTGCGCATGACATTTCCGAGAAAAAGCAGTTGCAAGATGAGATCCTCGAGACAAAGAATGAATGGGAACGCACTTTTGATGCAGTTCCCGACATGATTGCAATCATTGGACGGGATTTTCATATTGTCCGCATGAATCGTGCCATGGCAGACCGGCTGGGGATCGATCTGAACGATGCTGTTGGTAAAACATGCTATGATCTTATCCACCATAGCACAACCCCTTCTGGTTCCTGCCCCCATGGCAAGTTGCTTAGCGATGGTTTTGAACATGCACAGGAAGTTCATGAAGATTCCATGAATGCTGATTTTCTGGTGACTGCCTCTCCGCTCTTTGATGAAGCAGGCAAAGTCACGGGCAGCGTCCATGTAATGCGGGATATCACCGAACGTAAACAGGCAGAGAATGCGCTGCGCATTGCAAACAGGAAACTGACCATGCTCTCCTCCATCACCCGGCATGATATCTTAAACAAACTCACCGGCATGAGACTGTACCTCGAACTCTCGAAAGATTGCGTGAAAGATCCCGTCTTTCTGGAATATATTGCAAAAGAGATTGATGTTGCCGAAGCTATCGAGCGGCAGATCGAATTTACCCGATTTTATGAAGAGATTGGGGTGAATGCCCCGCTATGGCATGACGTGACTGAACGGGTACGATCCGCTGCATCGCAATTACCCCTTGAAGAGATTAATTTTGATATTCTGCTCCCCCCTGTGCAGGTTTATGCCGATGCACTCATTGAAAAAGTGTTTTACAATCTGATTGAAAACTCTCTTCGCCATGGTGATGGTGTCACACAGATAAGATTCTCCTTTGAAGAGAGACCGGATCGTGCAGTTATAATATACCAGGATGATGGAATTGGCATTTTGCTGGCTGATAAGGACAAACTGTTCCGTCGCGGCTTTGGTAAAAATACCGGTCTGGGTCTCTTCCTGTCCCGGGAAATACTCTCCATCACCGGAATTATGATTATCGAAAACGGTGAACCGGGAAAGGGTGTTCATTTTGAGATCCGGATCCCCAAAGGAAGTTACCGGTTTGCACCATCCCTCCCTGCAAAATGATCTTAAAAAATTTCCTTTGAGCAAATGGACAAAACCCGGAAACTCTGTATGAGATGATTGATCATGCCTGGAATAACAACCGATAAGAAAAATATCGCGATCCTCCTCGCCCTGCAAAAAAGTGAGATCACAGAACACCATATCTACTCAAAGCTAGCTGCAACCACCACAGACCCCCACAACCGGGAAGTGCTGACACGGATCGCGGGCGAAGAACTCACTCATTATGGGATCTGGAAGCGGTATACCCGAAGGGATGTTGCACCGGATACGCTGCGGATATGGTTCTATTACATAGTCGCACGACTGCTGGGATTGACGTTTGCCATCAAACTCCTGGAGGGTGTAGAGAAGCGGGCACAGTCAGCCGATCAGACCATTCCTTTCACGATTCCGGAAATTGCCGGGATCTTAAAGAACGAAGAAGTTCACGAACGCGAATTGATTGCATTGATCGATGAAGAGCGCCTGAAATATGTCGGCTCTGTGGTACTGGGACTCAATGACGCACTCGTAGAGTTCACCGGAACCCTTGCGGGTCTCACATTTGCCATCCAGAACACGCAGATCATTGCGGTTGTCGGACTCGTAATGGGTGTAGCAGCTTCTCTTTCCATGGGAGCATCCGAGTATCTTTCGCAGCGATCGGATGGCGGGCCAACGGACCCAATCAAGGCATCCGTATACACCGGCATTACTTACATCATAACGGTCGCCCTTCTGATTCTGCCGTTCCTTCTTATTTCCAGTCCTTTTATCGCTCTGATGTTCACCCTGTTTGCAGCAATAACCGTGATCTTTGTCTTCACTTTCTATGTCTCTGTTGCAAAAGATCTCCCGTTTTACCGGCGCTTTGCTGAGATGGCAGCCATCAGTCTTGGCATTGCAGCGATCTCCTTCCTGATTGGTATTGGAATACGGGCAGTATTGAATGTCAATATCTGATCATAAAGCGGGTAGAAAATCACATTTTATACCCCGTTTCATTTTATAGCCCAAGTTTGCCACTAAACGGATAAAAGTGTTCTTGGTCTAATTGATTTA
>JBAXDE010000178.1:0-4834 GCA_037141115.1 Methanomicrobiales archaeon
TTTGCCAGTAAACCCGAAAGGTTGGTTTGCCCTATTTTTTGGAGGGGATACGAGAAATCCGAAAATTATCGTATATTACGTGACTGATTCAGTTATTTCAAAATGTAATCTCCCAGTCATACACGGAATTTTTCAGCGACCCTCTTTGAGTAACTATCGCTATCTCGGGATGCTGTTATGACAAAACTGCGAACCTTCCTATAAGGGTATGAGGGAAAATGACTATTTTTCAGAGCCTTGAATTGCAATTGGTTTTTATCCGGCAGAACAAATTTTCTCCCGTTTTTAGAAATAAACAGTCGTTCATCTGTTTTGTCCATTCTCAAAACGTTTCAGATATCCTCCGTATCTGGACACCCTTTTGATTTCAGGATTAAATGGGATGATTTTTAAAAACGGATGATGAGAATTGACTAGCATCTCTCTGAGGAACATGAATGAATAAGACCCGCACTCTCCGGATTCTGGCAGTCATCGCCGTGCTTGCATTGATCCTCATCGCAGCCCTTGTCATGCTCCCTAAGGACCAGAAAAGGACTGTTGTTGTCTATACCTCAGTGGATCAGGTCTACTCTGAACCGGTCTTTCGTGATTTTGAAAACCGTACCGGTATTAAGGTCCTTGCCGTCTATGATGTGGAAGCCACCAAGACGACAGGGCTCGTCAACCGCCTGATCGCTGAGAAGAACCGGCCCCAGGCCGATGTCTTCTGGAGCGGAGAGTTTGGCCAGACCCTCCTTTTGAAGAACGAGAGCATCCTTGCTGCGTATTCCTCCCCTTCGGCTGCAGACCTCCCCCGGCAGTTCAGGGACACCGGGGATTACTGGACCGGGTTTGGCGGCAGGGCCCGGGTCTTCATTGTCAACACGGACAGACTCACACCTGATCAGTACCCTCACTCGGTCAATGACATGTCCGACTCCCGCTACTCCGGGAGCACAATAGGGATTGCCTATCCCATGTTCGGGACTAGTGCAACCCATGCAGCAGCCCTCTACAGCTACCTTGGCGAGGAAAAAGCCAGGAACTTCTTTGCCAATATCAGCCAGCGACAGGTGCGGGTAGTTGACGGCAACTCGGTTGTCCGCGATCTCGTGGCCGACGGACAACTTGCCTTTGGCCTGACCGATACCGATGATGCGTGTGGTGCTGTGGATAATGGCAAACACGTTGTGATCATCGTCCCCGACCAGCAACCCGGGGAGATGGGGACACTCGTTATTCCCAACACTGTTGCCCTGATTGCCGGTGCCCCGCACCTGTCTGAAGCAAAAACCTTCATCGATTATGTCCTTGACCGGAAGACCGAGGACTCGCTGGTATCTTCCGGCTGGATCCAGATCCCGAGCCGCGATGTTCCGACAAAGACCTCGTGCATGAATATCACCGGGATTAAAGCAATGGACATATCGTACCAGGATGTGTACAATGGCATCCCTGCAACCCAGAAAGACCTCATTGAGATCTTCATCCGATAACCCCCCATGCCCCGACGCTCCTTTTTCCGACCGGTTTGCCCCTTCCTGTCAGTGGAGCGTGTGGTGTATGCTCTGGTGCTGAGCCTTTTTTTCTTCCTGGTCCTCTGTCCGTCACTGGGCCTGATCGTGGATTTTGTCCATGCCTGCATGGCGGGTTCTTTGGATCTGGTCTCTCCCCTGCTCCTCTCTTCACGGCAATGCGGGCTTCTCATATCGAGCGTGGGTCTTGCAGCAGCAGTTGCCGGTGCCGGTGTCCTTATCGGCATACTCATCGTATCGGCGTTATGGAGCGTATCGCAAAAAGCCCTCATGGCAATCCTGCTCTCCCTGCTTGCCCTTGCGGGGATACCTTCCTATATCCACGCGCTTACCTGGTCGGCGGCAATCACATCCTTAGAAGAGATCCTTCCGGTGGTTTCACCAACCGGATGGGCGATCAGTTTCTGGGTGGAACTGATGGCCCTGCTGCCGCTTGCCATCTTCCTCTCCTGGGTCGCGTTTGCCTCTGTCGATACCCGGCTCACGGATGCTGGCCGGGTGTTTAAGGCAGACATGGAGGTTTTTTTCACCATCCAGCTGCCCCTTGCCGCACCGGCACTGGGGGCGGCTCTGGGTTTTTTATTTGTCATATGCTGCTCGGATTATTCCGTGCCCTCGCTCTTTGGGGCAGATGTCTATGCACTCGAGATCTTTGCCCAGTACAGTGCCTCGAACATCGCAGCACAGGCCCTTCTCTATGCACTGCCCCTCCTCCTTATCACGCTCGTTGTCATGATCAGCTGCCGGTCCGGTATCAGGACCCTTGCCCAGACCCCCAACTGGCTTATGTCCCGGTTTGGCAACCCCCCCGGTACCCCGCGTACTTCCGGGGATTGCAGGCCGCAGCTGTCATTATTGTGCTCATCCAGATTGCGGTGCTTTTTTTCGGCCTTATAACCACTTCCGGCAGCTGGGATACCTTTGTCTCATCGGTTTCACGGGCTGGAAACGAGCTCCAGTTCAGCCTGATGACGGCCGTCCTCGTCATCCTTATATCCCTGCCACTTGCGCTTGCCGCTGCGTATGAACTCAAAAAACCCGGCCTCCGGGGTACGATTGCCTGGATTCTTGTCCTGGTACCGCTGGCGATTCCGGCGCCCCTGGTTGGTATCGGCATGGTTACGCTCTGGTATGGGCCATTGCTGGCAGTTCCCTACCCCGGGCTGCTGATGCCGGTCCTGGTTGCAGTCTCCCGTTTTGCGCCGATTGCTGCGATCATCCTCTTTGTCCAGCTGCGTTTTCTCGATCCGCTCCTCTTTGATGCGGCAGCGGTCTTTTCAAAAAGCCAGGTAAAAACGTGGACGCAGATCCGCCTGCCCCTCCTAGCCCCGGGGCTTCTTGTGGCTGCCGGCATCCTCTTTACCCTTACTCTTGCAGAACTCGGGGCAACCCTGATTGTTGCACCGCCGGGACATGCGACACTGACGATGCGCATCTACAATTATCTCCATTATGGTGCTGCGGGCGAAGTGGCAGGCTTATGCCTTATGATTACGATACTTACGCTGATTGCCGGCACAGGGGCTATCCTGTCCCTGCGATGGTTGTATAACCGATCCGGAACTTTTCAGCGGGTGGAGGAAAGATGAGATCATGATCGAACTTGAAGATGTCAGTAAATCTTTTGGAAATTATCCGGCCCTGAGCAAGGTCTCCCTCACTATTCCCGATCATGCCCGCATTGCACTTCTCGGGCCCTCAGGAAGCGGGAAGACCACGCTCCTGCGCCTGATCGCGGGTCTTGAAGTACCGGATGCCGGGACGATCTCATCCGATGGCAGGATTATCAGCAGCCCGGAGTACGTTCTGCCGCCATATGAGCGCTCCATTGGGTTTGTCTTCCAGTCTGCTGCCCTCTGGCCGCACATGACCGTTTCAGATAATATCCTCTTTGGCCTCGATCACCTGCCGGAAACAGAACAACAACAGCGTCTCTTAACCCTGCTGGAACGCATGCAGATCACATCCATAAAAGACCGGTTCCCTGACCAGATCTCCGGAGGGGAAGCCCGGAGGGTTGCCCTGGCCCGGGCTCTTGCGCCCCGGCCCGCGACCCTGCTCTTCGATGAACCGCTCACCAATCTGGACCGGAAACTCAGAGATGACCTGCTCAGCCTGATCTCAGAATCGGTACTGGAAACCGGGTCCACCATGGTGTACGTGACCCATGATGAATATGAAGCAGAATGCGTGGCTGATACCATCATCCGGTTTGACAAAGGAACAATCATCCGGTGATCTTTTTTATGGCTGCACACAAGATCCGTACCTGGACAAAAAATATCCTGCAGTTGGTTGCGGGAATTCTGATTATTGTAATAATCATTGTTGCACTCCAGAATATTTCCGGGTACGTGCAGGTGCAGGGCACTCCGCCGGGATGGACGATCCTCCGGCCACCCCACGAAGTATCGACCCTGTTAATTGTCAATGATACGGTCTGGACAGGGGGAAAAGAAGGGATAATACAGGTTGACCGGATCACCGGGAATGCCGTAATCCCCCGTGATGCTCCCTCGTTTGGCTATGTACGGCAGATCATCATGGACCGTTCCGGCACGATCTGGATTGGACACGATGGGGGTCTTGTGAAATACCGGGATGCCCGCTGGCAGGTGATTGCCCCCGGGCCCGGCATACCCTTTACAAAAGTTCTGAGTATTACGGAGCGCCATGATGGCAGCATCGTTATCGGGACTGATGCGGACCTGTTTTCTTATGACGGATTGAAATGGCAGAGCCTGCTTAAGGAGAATGGTCCGGCCATTGCATCAGTCGATGTACTGTATGAAGACCTGTCCGGCGATCTCTGGGTTGGCTGCGGGGCTCTCATGCATGGCTCCCTGTACCGGTTACAGGGTACCCGCTGGCAGCAGTTCTCAGTCAATGACGGGCTCCCTCACCCGGCTGTCCGGGCGATTACACAAGACCGCAACGGAACTCTATGGGTGGCTACAGGATATTCCCGGAGTGGTGGGGCTGCCCTGTTGAACAAGGGAATATGGACCAACATCACCCGGGCGGACGGTCTCGCTGGGGAATCCACCCGTTCTGTGTACCAGGATACCGCAGGGAGGATGTGGGTAAGCTCGGAATATGATGGAGTTGCAGTCCGGATCAACGGGAGCTGGAAAATATTTACGGAAAAAGACGGTCTTGCCGGCTATGAAGTAAAAATAATAAGGCAGGATCCGGATGGCACGTACTGGCTTGGGACAAACCTGGGGCTCTCACGGATTGTTCCTGAGTACATTTTCCTCTGATTTTTGTATCCCCTCCAAAACTAAGGGAAAGATCGATATTTTAGTAAATATATA
>JBAXDE010000179.1:0-4829 GCA_037141115.1 Methanomicrobiales archaeon
GCAGATGGTTATCTCATCTACGAGATCCCCGCTCCGTTCATTCCTGGCACGACCTATGTAGTGAGCAACCTGGATTATAAAAACCAGGTAGCATGGAAACTGAGTTGAATGGAGAGAACACATGTCCCCTCCCATTTTTTTGGCACCCTCCGGTTTAGCGGGTTTGGCGGGAGATTTTTTTCATTCCCCGGGCGCAGAGCAGACATGAAGGAGTGTGAATAAGATGGATGCAAAAATCAAGACACAAATTCTCATTCTCCTTCTCGGCGTCCTCATAGGTGCAAGCGGGTACCTTGCCAACTCGCTTATCCTGTGGAACGCATCGGTGAACAAGGAAAGGAGTGATATCGCCAATGGGGTATATCTCGACGTGTCGTCACTCGAGAATTACATTGTAAGCACAGACCGCGAATTTCTCTCAAATCCTCATGGCAATTACATATTCGTACAAGCCACTCCACTCTACCCGGACAATGGACTCTACTTCGCCTACCAGCGGGACATACCACGGATGGACCGTAAGATCGCACAGGATACGTTCACCTTTTATAATCACCTGCTATCTGCTGAACGGGACCGTAACCTGATATTCGAGATCCAGCTGCTGGGAGATACCAGGGATTTCACCTCATCAGAACGAAAACGACAACTGATCCTGACCCAGAATGTTGCACGCGAAGTAAACGCATCGGTGAGCATGCTGTCGAACCTGAAACTGGATTTGGACACAGCGAGCTGATAGAACAACCCTTCCCTCATTTGGCTGCGGTAAGAACCGTCCCTTCCGGTCCTGGATGAAACGCAGATACAACGTTTCAGATTCAAACAGCACCATCTCAACACGAGAGCGTAACAGACAAAAGGCCGTACAGGTGATAATTATTCCATAACTCACGTTGAGTCAGGAATCGTTACCCCCGGCATCATCCCTTTCCCACAGATTAAGTACTACCATATCCTACGTACGTTTCAATCACCTTATGCACACCCCTTCCGCACACCCAGATGAACAGGATGATGCACTCCTGCACGCCAACAGCAGTAGCCATTGTTCTTCGGAAGAGTGCGTCATACGGATCGAACATCTCACCAAGACATTCCGGGACAAGCAGCGGACCGTAAACGCAGTCGATGATGTCACCTTCGATGTGAAACGCGGCGAGATCTTCGGCCTGCTGGGCCCCAACGGGGCAGGAAAAAGTACCCTGATCCGTATCCTTACTACCCTGCTCAGCCCTACATCAGGCACGGCCTTTGTCGGGGAGTATGAGATCACCAGAGACCCGGAAAAGATCCGGGGCATCATCGGGGTCTGCCCCCAGAACAGCACGCTGGACAATGAACTCACCGCGTATGACAATTTAGAGTTCTACGGCAAACTTGAGGATGTCGATGACCGCATCCTGCCGGATCGGATCTGGGAACTCCTCTCAATGGTCGGGCTCACGGACCGGGCCCATATGAAAGTGCAGACATTCTCGGGCGGGATGAAGCGGAAGCTCGAGATTGTGCGGGCGTTCATTCACCGGCCCCTGATCCTCTTTTTAGACGAACCCCCCATTGGCCTGGATCCGGAATCCCGGCGCGAGGTCTGGCAGCAGATCGAGACCCTGAATGCGGAACATACCACCATTATCCTGACCACGCACTACATGGACGAGGCCGAGAAACTCTGCGGCCGGATCGCGTTTGTCAACCAGGGCCGGCTCATCTCGTTGGATACCATGGATAACCTGAGGATGCTGCTCCCGGCAGGAGACCTCATCGAGATCGGGTTTGGCCGGATGGATGATCGCGTCATTTCAGCAATCCGTGCTCACAATCTTGTAATATCTGCTGAAGTCAAAGAGCAGCGTCTCTTCATCACGGCAAAGAACGGGAACACCATCTTACCCGCGATTCTTGCAATCTTCGAACGCTATGCCATAACCATGACCTCAATCTCGATCCGGTCACCTTCACTGGAAGACGTCTTCATCCACCTGACCGGTAAGAACCTGAGCGATGGCGGGGGAAGCGATGCTGCACACGCCGGGAGACCATCCCGATGATCAAAGGCGCAATTGCAATCTTCAAGCGGGATTTCAAGAAGTTCCTCGGAAACCCGTTCGTGATCATCTTCACCCTGCTCATGCCGATCATGTATCTGGTGATCTTCGGCAATGCAATGGGAGGTGCGATCAGTCATGTATCGATCGCGATTGTGCAGGAAGAACCCTACGATGATGCAGCCCCCCCGTTCGCTGCGTTTGTTGATCTGCTGAAACATGAGGCCGCTGACGACAATCCTCCTACGTTCGACATCTCGGTATACACCGATGAACTGAAAGCCAAGCGGGCACTGCAGGCCGGGCAGGTGAGCGGGGTCCTGGTCTTACCCTCACCACACTTTGTGAATCGCCCGATGCGGCTCTATGTGGACAGCTCCGATTCGGTGACACCGACCGTGATCATATCCGGGGTGAATGGAGCACTCGTACAGTCAGGGTCCCATACCCCGGTCGAGATCAACAAAATTTACGGGGACATCAAGTACATCCAATTCTTTGGCGTCGGCGTTATTGTGATGGCGATCTTCATGACCACCATGATGGGCGGGGGCATTGCGCTTATCAAGGACCGGGAGATGGGTATCATTGAGGGGTACTTTGTCACACCCGTGAAACGTTCGAGCATCATCATGGGTATGATCGCCAGCGGTACGGTGCGGGCATTTGCCTCGGGATTTGTCATCTTTGTCGTGGATCTCCTGATCACCGGAATCCTGATCCAGACCACACAGGATTTTTTCATGGTTCTGCTGGTATTATTCATCACCAGCATCGGGATCACCAGTTTCATGGTCTCGATGGCATCCCGGTTCTCCAACCAGCAGGAGTACGCCTCCATGTCAGCGTTCTTCAACCTGATCCTCTTCATGACCAGCGGGGCATTCTACCCGGTCATCGGCATGCCGGACTGGCTGCGCTGGATAACCATCATCAACCCGGAATATTATGCCGTGCATGCCCTCAGGAGCATCATCCTGCGGGGGCAGGGGATTGATGTGATTGGTATGGATCTCTTTGCCCTCTGCATCTTCTCGATTGCAGCAACGATACTGGGAATCGCCACGTACCGGCGCACACTTGAGTAAAAAAACGATACGCCGTAAATTCCCGGTGGCCGGTATTCAGGAGGGGCCGGTAAAACCATCTTTTTTTTTAGCGAGTTCACAAAGGACTCGACACGTTCTGCGGGATAGTGCAATATATTTATACCTAATAAGACCCGGAAGGAAAATAAGGTGAATACGAAATGGTAAAATTAACCGCTGATATGAAGGAAGCGTTTGCAAAGATGAAGGTCTTCCCGGTTGCAACGGCAAGCAAAGATGGTAACCCCAACGTGATCCCGCTGGGCATTGCCGAGCTCGTTGACGATGAAACGGTCTGGTTCGTGGACAATTTCATGAACAAATCACTCTCGAACATCAGGACCAATCCAAAGATCGCGTTCTATATATGGGGACCGGAGATCAAAGGCTGCTTCCAGATTAAGGGCGTGGCTGCGATCAAGACAAGCGGCAAGGAGTACGATGAGATGAAGGCAAAGATCAATATCAAGAACCCGGCCCTTCCGGCACGATCACTTATCATCGTGAAGATAACCGAAGTCTTTGAGTGCAAACCCGGCCCGACTGCCGGTGCAAAGATTCTCTGAACTCTTTTTTTAATCAATTCCGCGGGTTATGTGCTCTCGGGTGCAGTTACGACACCAACCCTGCGGCGAGGAGTCGCGAGATCGTCCTTACAGACATCCCCCGCATGAAGAGATTGTCTGCAACTGATCACTCATTACGATATAAGAAAAAAAGATTTTTTGTAACTCACTTAGCGCCGGGCTTTGAACCCGGTGCAGCAGCTACTACTTGTAATGATTCACAGATCTCCGGAAGCAGCTCGGCAGGGATCCCGATGACCATTTCGCCATCTTCAATACCCGAGAACTTCCGTGACCCGTCACAGCCCAGCGAGAAGTTCACGTGGCCGTTGAGATAGGTCTGTGCACAGGTATCCGAACAGACCGACTGGATGCCGGCAAATTCCGATTGGATCCTCCCCCCCAGCCTGAAGAGCGTACTCTGGGCAAGTTTGAGCATTGCCCACGGGGTAGCAATAATGAGTACTACCTGGGGATCGAACGGGGTCTTCTCCAGCGGGGCATACATCGTGGCATACGTATCTCCGGTTTGCAAGTGGGGGACATGATCGATCGTCCGCTTACAGGCAGCGGAACTCTCAAATTTTCCGAGTTTGAAGTAGAAATCACCGTTTTTCAGACTCTCGGTGATCTCCCGGAGACCCAGCGCCCATGCACCGCCATTGCATTCGTGTTTGTCGGAGGTCGAATAGAAGATTCGCCCCTCATTGCGTGCAAGGCCAACCATAGAACAGTGACGGATTGTCTTGTCAAATGCTTCCATGCCTGCCGGGATATCTTCTTTTTTGGTTGCAAAACGGAACGCGACCGGTGAGCCGCTGAGTTTGAGATATTTTTTCAGCGTCTCGGATGCTTCAGTATAGTTTATCGGAATTTTCATACCTGTTGCCATAAGATTCTCCTGATGATCTCTGCATAGAGATATGTTTACATCTAGAGCATGGGGCAGGAATTATTTAAAGATGGTGACGGTGCATATTTTTTTAGAGGAGTGGGGGGGTTTAAAGTCCCCGTAAAACTTTTTTTCCCAACGGCGCTACCCTTATCCGTCTCTCGTCACAAACAGGTACAATGGTGAATTCATGGATTATGGCAATATGTTAGATGATGCCCGCACTATACAAAAG
>JBAXDE010000180.1:0-4784 GCA_037141115.1 Methanomicrobiales archaeon
GTGTATATATTTACTAAAATATCGATCTTTCCCTTAGTTTTGGAGGGGATACACACAATGGTCAAAAAGAGACGGTGAACCAGAGCTGGGTCAACGAAGAGCTCACGCATGACACCAAACCGTTCATGTTTGTCTTCGGGCATTCTCCCGCGTATGCAGTGGCTAACGATGCTGAAGAGGATGATTACGCTATCGACGTTCATCCCCCGCAGCGCGATATCTTCTGGAAGAGCATGGTCGACAACAACGTCTCTGCCTATTTCAGCGGGCATTCCCACATGTATGTCAGGGGCGAATCACAGGGAGTCCAGCAGGTAGTCAGCGGGAACGCCGGGGCACATGCGATACAATTCGATCCTGCCGAAGTGGATCCTGCACTTACCCTGGAAAACCCGTTAAAGTCAATCGCCAAGGATGACCAGAGAGTCGGCTACATTGTCATCACCGTCCACGAAGGGACCGGCACATTTGAGGGGGTTGAGAAACAATTGAACCCGGTGACCGGTCTGTGGGAGACCGGGGATACCTTCACCCTCAAAGCCCGGTGAAACAACCGGGCACAACCGGCGTAGATCGGAAAGAATTTTCATGCATCATAAAAACTCTTTTTCCTAAAGGGAGCCGCCGGTAAAACAGCAGATACATAGCGTTAAAAATAATGTAGCGTAATATTCACAAAAGTTCCCTGGTTCAATCCAGAGGACAAAGAGATGGCGGGTCCTTTACATTCAGCCTTTGATTGGAACCCGGAAATTTTTCGTTTGAAGACAAAGTGGGATGAAATCGTATGCAATCTGGTAAAGTAATTTGTTGTGTCTTGGTATTCGGCCTGATCCTTATCGGGTTTTCTATCACAGCTGGATGTACCCAGAAGGGACCGGATGCCGGGGTTGTGAATAAAGATGCAGGTATCGTAAAGACCGATGCCGGCATTGTCTCGGGAATGCAGCAGGGCAGTCTCCGGGTCTTTACCGGGATCCCGTTCGCGGCTCCCCCGACCGGAGAACTGCGCTGGAGACCACCCGCACCGGTTCAGCCTTGGGAGGGTACAAAGGAAACAAAAGTCTATTCCCCGGCTTGTCCCCAGCCGGCAGCTGCGAGTCCTGGCACTACCCTGAATATGAGCGAGGACTGCCTGTACCTCAATGTCTGGACCCCGGCAAAGACCGCTGATGAGAAACTGCCGGTCATGATCTTTTTCTATGGCGGAGCATTCGGAAAGATTGCCGGATCCATGCCGCTGTATAACGGTACTGCCCTTGCGGAGAAAGGAGTCGTAGTTGTTACGCCCAACTACCGGGATGGAACTCTCGGATTCCTTGCTCATCCCCGGCTCGATACCGAGTCCCCCCACAATGTATCAGGCAATTACGGGCTCCTCGACCAGATCGCCGCAATGCAATGGGTGCAGCGGAACATCGGGCAATTCGGAGGCGATCCGTCCCGGGTGACCATCTTCGGGCAATCAGCCGGCGGGGAGAGTATCCTTATCCACATGGTCAGCCCACAGAGCAAAGGGCTGTTCCAGCAGGCCATTGTTGAGAGTGGCACGTTCTGGACAAGAGGTGCAGAGATTGATGCCCTCAATTCCAAAGCCAATGCCGAACAGCTCGGGGAAACGTTCGCACAGAGCCTCGGGTATTCCGGTCCTGACGCGATTACACAGATGCGAAAACTGAGTGCTTCAGAGCTTGCCAATGCAACGCCATGGCCGGCCTCCCCGTTCCAGATGGTAGACTCCCGACATTTCGAGCCAACAATTGACGGGTGGCTCATCCCCGATTCCCCGGACACCCTGTTCCGGCTCCACCGTCAGAATCCGGTTCCTCTCATCATCGGGAACAATGCCGATGACGGGGCCACGCTTGCAGCTGATGCAAACATGACGGTTTCGGAGTACCGGGCCTTCATCCAGAACCGGTTCGGGAAGGATGCAGGTGCAGTTCTCCAGAAATATCCAGCCAATTCAACCGCAGAAGTTCAGATCCAACTGGAGAAGATCATGACCGATTATGACTTCACCGACGCGGTGAAGTTTGTTGCGGGTTCAATGGCAGATCTGAACCAGAGCACGTACCGTTACCAGTACTCCTATGTCCAGCCCGGGCAGCCCTATGGGGCATTCCACGGTAGCGAGGCCATATTGATATTCAAAGTCCCGATTCCCTCAAACCCGGTGAATGATGTAGTCTCGGAGAACCTGATCGATCTCTGGACCCGGTTTGCAAAGACCGGGGATCCGAATGGGGGGATGAATATTACCTGGCCGCGATATACCAAAGAGAACGGCCAGTATCTCGATATCGGGGCAGTCCCGAGCGTGAAGAGCGAATAGTAAGCTACACTTTTTCAGTAGTAAAACAACAAGCGGGACGGGGAAAAACCCGGGTTTCCGGGAAGGGGATTACCTGTTTGTTCAGGATTCACCCGGGGCTTCTCGCGTTTCTGGCGGGGCCTGGCCGGGAAACCCGGGCAGGTACCAGACATAATTATTCACTTTTATCTTGTATCACCCGGTAGCAGTCCTTTGGCACAAGAATTTCGAATCGTGCCCCCATACCCGGTTCGCCGGTCTCGGAGATCGTGATACCGGTAATCGAGAGGATCTCCCGGGTGAGGAAAAGGCCAAGACCGGTATTTTTCCCGTAGCCCTGCCCGAACAGGTATTTTTTATCATCGCCCGGGATCCCCACCCCGTCATCCTCGCAGGTAATCACGAGCCCGGCACCTGTTTCATAAGAGGTGATGCGGATGGTCGTCATCGCCTGACCGCTATATCTCAGGGCATTATCAATCAGGTTATAAAAGACCTTTTCGAACAGGGGATCGGCATAAATTTCAAGATACAACGGATCAATCACCACTCCCACATCCCGCAGGGGAAGAGCGGCAACGGCCCGCTGGACACTTGCATTGACGTTCTGCCAGACAGGGACATTTGTTCCCATATCCTCGTAGATTTTAGTAAAATCGATCTGAAGCCCGATAGTTTCAGCAATCTTCATCTCTTTTTTAAGATATTCTGATGCAGCGGGAAGGGTATCGACTTCTTCTTTCGAAAGCTCGAGATAGGTCAGGAGGGCCATGAGCTGGTTCTTGATGTCGTGCCGGGTTATTGATGCGAGAATCGTGAGTTTTTTATTTACCCGGGATAGTGATTCCTCTGCGTCCTTCCGATCGGTGATATCGGTAATCACGGATAAGAGTGCCGGCATCCCCTTGTCTTCAATCGGTACGGTCTTAATCAGGCAGTGCCGGGTCATCCCATCGTGAAGCTGGATCTCAATTACGGCGAGCGGGACCGGGACATCTCCGCTCTGGAGTGCACTGAGATCTGCCCGGGAAGCTTCAGCACTCGCCGGTGTCAGGAATGAATAGATGGAGCTTCCCACAAGGGTCTTGTCGGACGGTCCCATGAGCCGGGCTGCTGCCGGGTTGGCGTACCGGATGAACTCCCGGTCGTGGACGAGGATATAATCCGGGAGGTTATCCGCCAGGTTCCGGTACCGCTCCTCGCTTTGCCGAAGCTCGGCCTGGGACCGGGCCATATTGAGCATCAGGAAGGAACCCGTGGTGACGATATCCATGAGAATCGTGATGATAAAGAAGAGCGGGTTTACCGGATCCGGGCCCCCAAGCGAGTGGTCACCGGGGGTGATGATCGCGTTAACGGTTATCAGGATCCAGAAGAATGCCGTGACCAGAAGAGCCGCGGCAAAACTGTACCTGAGCGACCGGGTTTCCGGTTCCCTGAACTGGATCGCGATGAGCGAAGTCGCAACAAAACTGGGGACTATGAGCACTCCAATAACCACGCCACGCATGATTTGCGAATCAACACGGAACGTAAACCAGAGTAACAGGAGAGCAGCCGGTATCAGGATACTGTACATGATCCCGGGGAGCGCCTTTGACCGGAAATATCTCCCGGTACTGTCAAACCGCATCATGACCGACAGCACGATCAAAAGATTTGCTACGGGGGAGTAAAGCAGGACGGGCAGGGATCCACCGATCACGTACAGAAAATACCCGCAGGTTGTGACCAGCAGGGAAAGCATCCATGTCCTGAACCCGTCATGGGTCTTTTGGGATCTCCAGAACGTGAAGAGCATCAGTGTGAGGACTACGTTGACGAGGAACAGGATCAGAAAAAGGGTCGTGATATCGAGATTCCACATGGTCACACACTCAGTCCGGGGTGATTTTCCCGCCGGACATTATCAGAGAGTTTTCAGTGGAGGATATGATCTTTCAATTGTTATGAATATTCGTAATGGGTTTGATTAAACCCCCACAGAAAAAAACCAGATGCGGATATCTCCCGACAATTCCGCACGTTTGGGATCGTCTGCCATCCGGTATATGACAGGTACCTGGAACGTGTACGAACCGGATATGTTAGGGAAGTAATCCATAGCCAAAAGCGCAGAGCGACTCCACAACCAGTGTGGTAACGGGAGTGGAACCGGGTGAAATGCACCCCTTGATTCAACCCGTGGGTATATCTGTACCATTCCCCATATACACCAGTAGAATTTTTCGGTACGATACCATGATTACGGATCTGCATGGGGAACATGTTTCTGGCACATCCATCGATCGCATACCTGATGAGCAGCGATCAGATCTTGCCTCCCGTACCCTCAGACTCTCGATGCTGGTAACAGTCCTCATCGGGTTTGCGGAATTCATTTTCTGGATGTACAGTCGCAACAACCTGTTCCTGATCCACTGCCGTCAGGTTAATTTTGAAAACATAGATATCCATCAGATATTAGTAG
>JBAXDE010000181.1:0-4748 GCA_037141115.1 Methanomicrobiales archaeon
GTGAGACGACGGGGTTGTTCTCAAAGCTGACCCGTGTTTTTCGAGAGGATACAATATCACTTCAAATAGTGGCTGATTGGCTCAAGGGTCATCTTCTCGCGCTTTATTGCATCAATGGCAAGGGCTGCTGCACGCGCCGCCTGTAATGTGGTAATATAGGGTATTGAGAAGTCTACTGCCGCACGCATGATCTGATAATGATCTTCCCGTGACTGGCGATCCTGCGGGGTGTTGATGATAAGTCGGATTTCACCATGCCTCATCATATCCAGCACATTGGGTGAACCTTCCTGCACCTTTCGGACAAGATGTGCTTCGACACCCGCTTCCTGGAGATAATCAACAGTTCCTTCAGTCCCATAGAGGGTAAGCCCGAGATCGCGAAGCTTGCGTGCAATAGGGATTGCTTCTTCTTTCTGCTCGATATTAACTGAAATAAAGACATTGCCTTTCCGGGGAAGTTCATTGTCTGCGGAGATGCAGGCCTTATAGAACGCGAGACCGAAATCATAGTCGATACCCATCACTTCCCCGGTGCTCTTCATCTCAGGACCAAGCACCGTATCGACACCGGCAAGTTTACTGAATGGCAGTAATACTTCTTTGACGGCAACGTGTTTTATCTCCCGTTCTTTGTGGCCAAGATCCCGAAGTTTCCTGCCAACCATCACTTTCGCAGCAATTTTTGCTACGGGAAGGCCGGTCGCTTTTGAGACAAAGGGCACCGTGCGGCTTGCCCGCGGGTTTGCCTCAAGGATGTAGACCACATTGTCCTTGACTGCCAGCTGGAGATTTACCAGCCCGACAACGCCAAGTCCCAGTGCAATTTTCCGCGTGTAATCGCGAACCGTATCGAGCACTTCTTTTGAGAGGGACTGTGTAGGGATAACACATGCAGAATCCCCGGAATGGATCCCAGCCTGTTCTATGTGCTCCATGATTCCGCCGATGAGTACCTCTTCCCCGTCACAGACCGCGTCAACATCGAGTTCTATGGCGTTCTGAAGGTAGGAATCGATGAGTACCGGGTGGTTCTTGGCAACCCGGACTGCCTCTTTGATGTAGGACTCAAATTCAACTGCATTGTGGGCGATCTCCATTGCCCTGCCCCCAAGGACAAATGAAGGCCGGACCAGTACGGGATACCCGATCTTTTCTGCGGTCTCGCGTGCTTCTTCTATGGAATAGGCCGAACCGTTTGCCGGGCTCGGGATTTTGAGTTTATCCAGAAGCACACTGAACCGGTCGCGATCCTCGGCTATATCCATGGCATCCGGACTTGTTCCTAAAATTTTTGTGCGAAGGCCCAGGCGTTTGATCTCCTGTTCTATGGGCACTGCCAGGTTGACTGCATTCTGCCCCCCGAACTGTACCATGACGCCATAATAGTCATCTTTCCTGAGGATATTGACAACATCCTCAAGCTGCATGGGTTCAAAGAAGAGCCGGTCCGAAGTGTCGAAATCCGTGGAAACGGTTTCAGGATTATTGTTGACGATATGGACTTCCACGCCTTCTTCCCGCAGGGACTGGACTGCATGTACCGTGCAGTAATCGAACTCGATTCCCTGCCCGATCCGGATCGGTCCGGATCCGAGGATGAGGACTTTCTGGCGATCACTAGGGATGATCTCACATTCACTCTCATAGGTCGAGTAGAAATACGGCGTGCTTGCAGGAAACTCGGCAGCACAGGTGTCTACCATCTTGTACGAAGGCAGGCCGGCAATCTTTTCGAGTTGCTCTGTCTCCATCCCGGTAATTTTTGCGATCTCCGCATTTGAAAATCCGAATTTTTTCGCTGCGTGGATATCTGCCGGGTCATGATGGGTTACCAGGTGCTTTTCACAGTCAACAATATTTTTTATCTTCTCCAAGAAGAAGGGGATGATGGACGTAAGTTGGGCAATCTCTTCAAGGGTGAAACCCAGCCTGAATGCATCGAAGAGGCAGTGGAACCGCTCGTCAGTGGGGCGCGACAGGATCATGCGCACCTCGCTGGGGCTCGTATGGGTGAGCACATCGGTATCCAGCGACCGCTTCGCCTTCATGAACGCTTCTTCGAGCGTTCTCCCGATTGCCATCACCTCTCCCGTGCTCTTCATGGATGTTCCGAGTGTCCGGTCTGCACCTTTGAACTTGTCAAAAGGCCAGCGGGGGACTTTGACCACAATGTAATCGATCGTGGGTTCGAACGAAGCCGGTGTGCAGCCGGTCACGGTGTTCATGATCTCATCGAGCCGCATGCCAATGGCAATCTTTGCTGCTACCCGGGCAATCGGGTAGCCGGTTGCTTTTGATGCAAGAGCGGATGACCGGGAAACACGGGGATTAACTTCAATGACCCGGTAATCGCCTTCCCAGAACGCGAACTGGATATTGCAGCCTCCCTGTACGTCCAGCGCCCGGATGATGTGAATTGCTGCGCTCCGCATCATCTGATATTCATCATCGCGGAGCGTCAGGATAGGAGCGACAACGACACTTTCACCGGTGTGGATGCCCATCGGGTCCACGTTCTCCATACCGCAGACGATTATACAGGTGTCGGTAGCATCCCGCATAACCTCGAACTCGATCTCTTTCCAGCCCATAACGCTCTCTTCAATGAGCACCTGGTGGATGCGGGACCGGGAGAGTCCGAGTTCAACAATGCGGGTCAGTTCCTCACGGGTGCGGGCAATACCCCCTCCGGCTCCCCCAAGGGTATATGCCGGCCGCACAACCGATGGAAGACCGATCTGGGTGATGGCATCTTCGATCTGGGTGAGTGAGTTAACCACCATGCTTTTCGGTACTGGCTCACCGATACTGATCATGAGATCACGGAATTTCTGGCGGTCCTCACCCTTGTAGATCGCTTCAAGGGGGGTTCCGAGAATTTCCACCCCTTTGAGTGCGCCCATCTCGGCGAGTTCCACCGCAAGGTTCAGGGCTGTCTGTCCGCCCATGCCGGATAATATTCCATCCGGCTTTTCCTTCTCGATGATCTTTGCGATGACATCTGCACGGAGCGGCTCGATGTAGATCTCATCAGCCATATCCGGATCGGTCATGATCGTTGCCGGGTTGGAGTTAATCAGAACGACTTTGATCCCTTCTTCCCGCAATGAACGGCAGGCCTGGGACCCTGAAAAGTCGAACTCTGCTGCCTGACCTATCTGGATGGGACCTGATCCTATCAGGAGGACTTTTTTGATATCAGTTCGTTTGGGCATCAGGCTATCCTCCGGTACAGTGAATCAAAGAAATGCGCTTCAGTATCGCGTGGTCCCCCGTATGCTTCCGGGTGGAATTGGACGGTGGTCAGTTTGAGATCCTTGTTCTCGAATCCCTCGACCGTTCCATCGTTGACATTGGTATAGGTGACCCGGCAGCCTTCGGGAAGTGAGTCCTCATCAACAGCAAACCCGTGGTTCTGGGTGGTGATGAAGATCCGGCCGTCCTTGAACCGGACCGGCTGGTTTGCGCCCCGGTGCCCGAACTTGAGCTTGTAGGTATCGCCACCGATTGCCAGCGCCGATACCTGGTTGCCCATGCAGATTCCAAAGATGGGGAGTTGCCCGAGCAGTTCCCGGATACAGCAGATGGCATGCGTTGCCTGCTTGGGGTCACCGGGCCCATTGCTCACAAAGAGTGCATCCGGTTTGCAGGAAAGGATCTGTTCGGGAGTCGCATCGTGGGGGAAGACGTAGAGATCCCCTCCGCGCTTTGCAAGGCTCGTGATCATGTTCTTTTTAATTCCGAGATCGATGACGGCAATACGTTTTCCCTTCCCTTCAACCCGGTAGGGCTGCTTGCATGAGACTTCCGGAATCGGGGCAATATCGGTTATCTGGGGGGTCCGTTTTGCAAGATTTACTGCATAATCCCCGTCATCGCTGCCGACAACAAGGGCTGCCCGCATGGTCCCATGGACACGGGTCTTGATGGTGATGGCACGGGTATCAACACCACTCATGCCCAGAAGGCGGTTCTCTTCAAAATAGGATCTGACAGACTGGCTGGCGGCGGGTTTTTCACAGATCTCTTTTGCAATGCATCCAAGGGCACAGACTTTCTCATTCTGGAAATTTTGTGTATCGACACCATAATTCCCGATCTGAGGGAAGGTGAACATGAGGATCTGGCCAAAATAGCTCGGATCCGTGAGGGACTCCATATACCCGGTCATCTGCGTATTGAACACGAGTTCCCCCGCACATTCACCTTCAACACCGAAGCCATTTCCGATGTAAAACTGCCCGTCTTCGAGACCCAGAACCGCCTTCATGATTTCCATATATTATGCACCTGAATAGTTATTAACGATAGTGCAGGGACAGTCGTGCATGACGGTAATTTAATTTATTGAATTATTTCATGAAAATCAGGAGCCTATTGCAGAGTCAGTTGATCAGGACGTTTTTTTTATTCAATCAACCCTGTCACTACGCATATAAATAAAAGGAAGGAATGTCGATATTCAAATGTCGTTATAAACGAGGTGAACAACCATGGGAACTCAAGGCAGAAAAATTGTTGATACCGATGTTGATGAGCTCGTCAAGCTCCTTAACAAGGCTTTTTCCGATGAATGGCTCGCATATTACCAGTACTGGATTGGTTCTAAAATCGTGCGTGGCCCCAACAAGGAAGCAGTTATTGCCGAACTCACTCTCCATGCAACGGAAGAGCTCGGGCATGCAGTCCTGCTCACCACGCGGATCATCCAGCTTGGCGGTACTCCGGTAACCAACCCCCAGCAG
>JBAXDE010000182.1:0-4747 GCA_037141115.1 Methanomicrobiales archaeon
AAATCAATTAGACCAAGAACACTTTTATCCGTTTAGTGGCAAACTTGGGTTATAACTCCACTGTTTTGAGCCCCGATACCTCATATATGGTTAATTCGGTGGGCGCTGCCATCCACTCAGCACATTTCAAAAAATGTTCCTGCATGTGCGGGGTGGCGATATGCACGTCAAGGTGTTCCTGTGACTCCCACTCTTCACAGAAAATGAACAGCCCTTCTTCAAAGACGTTCGCGTGGAGTTCATACCGGGTGCATCCCGGCTCAGCACGGACAAGGGGAATGATCCGTTCCACCTGTTCAACAAAATCCTGGCAATTATTCAGATAAACGCGGCACCTGGCGGCTACAAGCAACATAATTACACATGGGAAGATATCGGGAAAAAGTACCCGATTCCCTTTTAAAAAAGTAATTTGCCGGCACTCACTCTGCGGTGATCCGGTCATAGAAGACCGCTGCAACTACCGCACCAATGACCGGCCCGATGATGTAGATCGGGAAGAATGTCCAGAGATTCGGCCCCCCCGAAAGGAAGTCCATCATGTATGGCCCGAATGTCCGGGCCGGGTTGAGGGATGCACCCGAGATGTTGCCGGCCATGGTGATCATGCCAGCCACGGTGAGACCGATGATGAGCCCGGCAAATCCCGGCGGGGCACGCTTGTCTACGGCAACTCCCATGATCACGAGCATCAGAACGAAGGTTGCGATTATCTCAACAAGAATTGCCTGCCCGTACCCGATCCCCGGGAACGGTGCGGTTGCCCCAAGTCCGCCGATAGTAACCGCATCCATCCCCACGGTCAGTAGGAAGAGCAGGCTGCCGATCGCCGCCCCGATGCACTGGGCGATGATGTACGCGATCGCGTCTCCGGCCGGGAACCGTTTTGTGACCCAGAGTGCTATGGTCACGGCCGGATTGATGTGGGCCCCCGAGACCCGGCCGAGTGAGTAGATGACGGCCGCAATCACGATCCCGAACGTGATCCCGATTGCAAACCAGTCGCCAAGTCCGCCAAGCTGGCCAATTCCGATGTTGAAGGGAGTCGCCGGTTTGGTCCCGTGCGCAAGCATTAGCGTGATTGCCGCAGCCCCGGCACCGAAGTACACGAGGAGTGCCGTCCCGACACCTTCTGCGATACTCCGGTTGACAAGCGAAGCCATTGCTTCCCATCCCCATACGCAGCATTGCAGTCAGGGCAGAGCATCCGGGGCATCTTCTTTGGCAGTTTACGGGAAGGGAGGGGATACTCTCCTTCCCAGACCTCAACTTCTCTTCTGATTGTATGCTTCATGCAGGTTCCCATACCGCAGGCAACACAGACAGCCACGGCGTCACTCTCTTTTCCTTCTTTTGCACATACGTAACATTTCATGATTTACTCCATGGTCCCGGTAACGGGATCAGACTGCTTCTTTCCACTGGCAGGAGCAGTGCCGGAAATCCATAAGCGCTGCGGATGCACAGTCCTTGCAGATCCGGGCTGGTGCGGCTGCAATATCCTTGTGCAGGGCAATGATGTTGGTCATCAGGGTCGCGGTGACCGGTTCGCTCGTGAGCAGGCACGGATAATCGGAGAGGCGCATCATGGCCGAGAATCTCACGGTCATGGCACAGGCCGGGTACGCATACCGCTGCGGGTTGGCCATCACCTCATTTTTCAGGATTGGTGAGAGATCGACATCGAAGCCGGCAACCTTTGGCTTGATGAGGCCCGGCTCGCTGCTCTGCATTCTCCGCGCCTTGTCGACCATCTTCCAGCCACGGTAGATCATGTCCATGAAATCACAGTTGTGGAGTTCGATGGCTGCGCCCCGCTTCGGGTAGAGCTGGACATAGTTATGGTAGCGTTTGGTGAGCATGTCCACGACCATGATCGCGTTGAACCCGTCGAGTTCCAGGATATATTCCGCTGCACTTGCGGATGCCCCGGTTGCCACCGAGAGCACCTCATTGGGGGTCTTCATCTTTGGTGCTGCAGCATGCAGGGTCTTGTCCATCACTTCGGTTACCGATTCGATGACTGCCATGATCACGTCGTCCTTGCACATGTTGTACGTGGACTGGGAGATATGGTGGGCGATATCCCCGACACAGTACGCCGGCACGGTTACGATGTTGCCGTAGTGGACCCCTTCATCGAGTGATGCCTTGACCGCACCGCTCATCTTCACCCGGTAATCCTTCATGTACTTCCGGCAGTCAAACGATGACTGGCCCACACTGTCCATCAGCTTTGCCTGGGCATCGACTGGCGTATCATAGATGGACTGGACCATGGCGACTTCCTGCTTCACGGCATCAGCAAGGGTAGCACCGCTTTCAACTGCATGGGCAAAGACATCCCCGATACCGTACGAGGTGTTCATGGCCCACGACTTTGCGTCAAGGATCGTCTGCTTGTGTGCGGTCGGGATATCGGTTGTCTTTAAGATCTGGTTGACGATGTTGCTGCTGCTGCCCGGGATCAGGGCAAAGTCCACGACACAGGTTGGCCCGTAGAATCCTGCGTACCGGCGGGCCGATTCCTTGCCGATCAGGGCTTCGGCCTTACCAACCGCTTTGATGAATACGTCCACGCTCTTGCGGAACTTCGGGTCTGCATCGTAGAGCATTTCAAGAATAACCGGTGTCTGGTAGTGCTCGACAAAGGGATCGTCTTCGGGCCGGATGGTGGTGGTCAGGCCTTTTAAGATCGTATAATGGGCATTGACCGAATCGGTGTGCAGGGCAAAGACCGCCTTGCTCTGGTTGCCGGCGGGTTTCATGCCTTTGACTGCATCGACATAGGCTTTCGCGTCGTCAATGACAAATTTCTCTCCCCGTTTCTTTTTGATCTGGTTCACGTCAGCGTGCTGGGCAGCCATTGCTTCGGTGATCATCTTTTTGATTATTTCCTGCATTGTTCCACAACTCCCGGCACCAGTATCAGTCGGGGTGCCTACAGGCAACCATTGGCGTATCGCTTATAAATACCTTCATACGCTGCTCACCGGGATTGGTGATTCTGTGCGTTTTCTGGACCTTCCCCGGCACAATATCAGGAATATGAACGGTTTATTGAATCGTGGAGAAAAGAATCCCCCGATCTTTTCCTATCAGTTGGATCTCTCAGGTCTGTCCAAAAACCGGTACCCGCCCTCAGGTACGGTAATTTCGAACCTTGCACCTTTTTGCGACTCGCTGTTCTCCGTGATCGTTATGCCGGTGATCCCGAGGATCTCCCGGGAGAGAAAAAGTCCGAGACCGGTGTTCTTCCCAAACCCTTTCTCAAAGAGATGGGTTTTGTTCGGGATAGCAATTCCAGCACCGTCATCTTCGAATACGATTACAAGCCCGTTTCCGCTCACGTGAGACGAGACTTTGAGGGTGGTCATACGGTCCCCGCCATACCGCAGGGCATTGTCGATCAGATTATAAAAGACCCTTTCCAGCAGCGGATCGGCAAACACCTCTAAGGCAGGATCTCCGGTATCAACGCGGATATTTCGCATCGGGAGCAGGGTGACAACGCTTTCAATAATCACCCGTATATTCTGCCACACGGGAGCATTCATGCCCAATCCCTCATAATCCCTGGTGAAATTGATCAGGCTGGCGATCGTATCGGTGATATGCATCTCCTTATCGGTGAATTCATCCGTGCGGGCGGGATCTGAGAGGGACTTTCTCGAGAGTTCAAGATATCCTGACAGGGCCTGGAGCTGGTTTCCGATATCATGGCGTGTGATCCCCGAGAGGAGACTAAGTTTCCTGTTCGCCAGTTTGAGCGACTCCTGGGCACGGACCTGGGTGGTGATATCCATTAAGGAGGCAACCGACTTTTTCGTTCCCGGAATTACATCAATGGTCAGAAAGATATTCCGGATCTGGCCGGTTTTGGTGATGAACCGAAACTCGTAATGTCTCAATGCCGTTTCGTGCTTCTCCCGCCGTATCTTGTGCTGGGCAAGCATCATATCGAGATCCTCTTTTATCACAAATTCCGTCCAGCTCTTCTTTTTCTCCAGTTCGTCTTTTGCATATCCTGAAAGACGCTCGAACTGGGCATTGGCAATGGATATGATGGTATTCTCCTCAAGGAGCACAATCGCGGTCCCGGTATTCTCAAATATGGTCCGGTAATGGTTCTCCGATTCTTTGAGGTCTTCTAGCGCCCGTTTTAATCCGGTGATATCCGTGATCGTCTCAATGGCACCGGCAACATCCCCTGTCTCGTCATAGATTGGTGCAGCAGTGGCCCGTAAGATTGCCGGTCTGCCTTTGAGCATCGGGTTGGGAGATTCAGCTGAAAGGATCTCCTTGTTCCGTTGGATCTCGCGGTAATCTTCTTTTTTCAACTCCTCTTCTGATGCAAAGATGAGATCGATGAGGATCGGTCGCCGGTTTCCGTAGAACGGGAGAGCATATTCATAATTTCCTTTGCCAATGATCGCTTGTGCACTGATTCCGGTCATCTCTTCAATCGCCCGGTTCCACGCAATGACCGCACCCTGACGATTGATGATAAATGTTGCATCCGGCAGATAATCGATCGCCCTTGACATCTCGAACTGGTAATGCCGGCTCCTCTCCTGGGCATCTCTCAAAGCTGTGACATCGTCACAAATCCCGTCAATCCATGCAACCGTCCCATCCGGGTTCTTCTTTGCCTGTGCATTGATCGAAACCCGGATGTGCGTCCCGTCTTTCTTTTTTGTTACTGACCAGATCCCCCCACAGAAGTCCCAACAATCTTTTTTCGTAA
>JBAXDE010000183.1:0-4725 GCA_037141115.1 Methanomicrobiales archaeon
GGAGAACCGTTCGTCCCAGCAGCAGCTCTGGTGTCACTGTAAACAGTAACGAAAATTTATACCTGTATTTCTCGGATTGCATCCTGGTAAATCACGTGTTGCAGCCGGTCTCGCATGTGGAAATCTGGTAACTGTTGCTAAAGACATCAAGATTGGTGATATTGTACTTTGCCCAACTGGAACTGGTATTTATCGTGTCGGAGAAATTACCAGCAATTATTTCTATGCTCCCGGAACCGACCTGCCGCATCGACGTTCTGTTACTTGGTTCAACAAAATTATTGACAAATCTGAGATGAGTGAAGAACTGAGAATTTCTTCTAAATCTAATGGTAGCGTCGTCGTTAATATTTCCGGATATCAGGCAGAGATCGAGAAGCTTATCGGTGGGGCACCCGTACCGGTGATCGTCTCGACCGACCCCACCGTTGAAGATCCCTCTGCCTTCGCAATGGAAAAACATCTCGAAGACTTCCTCGTGCAGAACTGGGCCCAGACCGAACTGGGTAAAGAATACGACGTATATGCAGAAGAAGGGGAAAGTGTCGGACAGCAATACCTGACGGATACCGGACCGCTTGACATACTTGCCATCAGTAAGGATAAGAAACGGCTGCTGGTCGTGGAACTGAAGAAAGGCCGGGCCAGCGATGTTGTCGTCGGCCAGATCTTACGGTACATGGGATATGTCCAGGAAGAACTCGCAGAAACCGGGCAGACCGTATCCGGCGTTATCATCGCACTGGAAGACGACCAGAGAATCCGCAGGGCACTCGCTGTTGTCCCCTCCATCATTTTCTACCGCTACGAGATCAGTTTCAAACTGCTGAGGTCCTGACATGAGCACCGTTGGCCAGATCGAGAAAAAGACACAGGACCGCGTGATCGCTCTCTTCTGTGAGCAACTCGGCTATGATTATCTTGGCAACTGGCATGACCGGGAAGGCAACCGCAACATCGAAGAGCACTACCTCCGCCTCTTTTTGAACGACACACAGGGTTACAGCAAAAAGATCATAACGAAAGTCCTCTACGAGATAAACCGGGTCGCGAGCGATCAGAGCCGCAGCTCCTATGATGTCAACAAAGATGTCTACAGCCTCCTTCGCTACGGAGTGAAGGTAAAGACTGCCGTGGGTGAGAACACACAAACCGCATGGCTCATCGACTGGAAAAATCCTGAGCGCAACCACTTCGCCATAGCACAGGAAGTAACCATCACCGGAGAAAATACCAAACGCCCCGACATCGTGCTCTACGTAAACGGTATCGCGGTGGGAATGCTGGAACTCAAACGTTCAACGGTATCCGTCAGTGAAGGTATCCGGCAGAATCTTGACAACCAGACGAGCCGCTTCATCCGCACCTTCTTCTCCACCATGCAGCTCATCATAGCGGGCAATGAAACACAGGGATTGCGCTACGGCACCATCGGGACACAGGAGAGATACTTCCTCACCTGGAAAGAAGACAGCACGGTTGAGAATATGCTGGACCGGCATCTTACGCAGGTCTGCGGAAAGGAGCGGCTGCTGGAGATCATCCACAACTTTATCGTCTTCGATGCCGGCGTCAAGAAGATCTGCCGTCCCAACCAGTACTTCGGGGTCAAAGCCGCCCAGCCATTCATCCTGAGGCACGAAGGCGGCATCATCTGGCACACGCAGGGAAGCGGCAAGAGCCTGACCATGGTCTGGCTCACCAAATGGATACGCGAGAACGTGCAGGACTCACGGGTCCTGATCATCACCGACCGCACCGAGCTCGACGACCAGATCGAGAAAGTCTTCACGAGCGTGAATGAGGACATCTGTCGCACGAAAAGCGGTGCCGACCTGATCACACGGCTGAACGCAACCCACCCGTGGCTTATCTGCTCCCTGATTCACAAGTTCGTTGGCAAAGAAAGCGAGAGCGATGAACCGGATGTAACCGGTTTTATTGAAGAGATAAAAAAGTCCCTGCCCGCCGGCTTTGCAGCCAAAGGCAACCTCTTTGTATTCGTCGATGAGTGCCACCGTACCCAGTCCGGCGACCTCCACGATGCCATGAAAAAGATCCTGCCCAACGCCACCTTCATCGGTTTCACCGGCACACCGCTGCTCAAGAAGGATAAGCAGACCAGCATCGAGATCTTCGGCCCCTATATCCACACCTACAAATATGACGAAGCAGTCAAAGACGGCGTAGTGCTCGATTTACGCTATGAAGCCCGCGACATCGATCAGACCCTCACCTCGCCGGAAAAGATCGACCAGTGGTTCGAAGCCAAAACCCGGGGACTCAACGACATCGCACGCGCCGGACTCAAAAAGCGCTGGGGCACTATGCAGAAAGTCCTCTCCAGCCAGTCACGGCTTGAGAAGATCGTAGCCGATATCCTGCTCGACATGGAGACACGGGACCGGTTGATGAGCGGGCATGGCAACGCACTTCTCGTCACCAGCAGCATCTACGAAGCCTGCAAGTGCTTTGAGCTGTTCGACAGAACCGACCTTGCCGGCAAGTGTGCGATTGTTACCTCGTACAAACCGTCACCTGCGGATATCAAGGGAGAAGAAAGCGGCGAAGGAATGACCGAGCGGCTGCGGCAATACGCCATTTACCAGAAAATGCTCGCCGATTATTTCCATCTGCCTCCTGGAGCAGCGGTCAGCAAAGCAGAAAAGTTCGAAGAAGAAGTCAAAAAGAAATTCATCAAGGAACCGGGGCAGATGAAGCTGCTCATTGTCGTGGACAAACTCCTCACCGGCTTTGATGCACCGTCAGCCACCTACCTCTACATCGACAAGCAGATGCGGGACCATGGACTGTTCCAGGCAATTTGTCGCGTAAACCGGCTGGATGACGAAGACAAGGAATACGGGTATATCATCGACTACATGGATCTTTTCAAGAGCCTGAAAAAATCCATTCACGAATACACGTCGGAAGCATTCGATGGCTATGATAAGACCGATGTCGAGGGCTTGTTAAGTAACCGCCTCGCTAAAGCCCGGGAACATCTGGAAGAATCCCGTGAAGCCATCAAAGCGCTCTGCGAACCCGTAAAACCGCCCTGCGATACAGCGGCATACCTGCACTACTTCTGCGCCAGAGATACGGCAGATAAGGATGCACTCAGAAACAATGAGCCCAAACGTCTGGCGCTATACAAATCCGCCACGGCTCTGCTGCGTGCCTATGCAAATATTGCCAACGAAATGGCAGATGCGGGCTATACGGCAGCGCAGGCCGGAGAGATCCGGCATGATGTCGAGCACTACGAAAAAGTGCGAAACGAAGTCAAACTCGCCAGCGGCGATTACATTGACCTCAAGATGTATGAGCCCGCGATGCGCCACCTGATCGATACGTACATTCGCGCCGAAGAGAGTGAGAAGATCTCCGCGTTTGATAACATGTCGCTGATCCAGCTCGTTGTTGAGCGCGGTGTTGACGCAGTAAAGGCACTACCCGAAGGTATCCGCAAGAATCCGGAGGCGGTAGCAGAAGTCATCGAGAACAACGTCCGAAAGTTAATCACGGACGAATCTCCGGTCAACCCAAAATATTATGAAAAAATGTCCGAGCTCCTTGATGCGCTCATAAAGGAACGCAAGTCACTGGCGATCGAGTACAAAAAATACCTGGAAAAAATTGTAGCCTTGACCCGGCAGATCAGGAACCCGACTACCGGGAAATCCTATCCGGGAACGCTCGACACGCCGGCAAAACGCGCTCTCTACGATAATCTGGACGAGAATGAAACCCTTGCACAGGAGATTAATCAGGGAGTGTGCGAAAGCATGCAGGACGAATGGCAGTACAACGTGTTCAAAACAAAAAAAGTCCGTTTTGCTATCCGCGACGTGCTCAAGGATGAGGAACGGACCACTGCCATACTGGAGCTCGTGAAAAAGCAGCCGGAGTATACCTGAATGCACCAGATCTCTGTATCCGGGCTGGATGTCGATGTAGTCCGAAAGGATATCAGGAACCTGCACCTGGGTATTTATCCGCCCAAAGGACGGGTGCGGGTGGCAGCTCCCCTCCGGGTGGATGACGAGGCGGTGCGGCTCGCGGTGATCTCAAAACTGGGGTGGATCAAACGGCAGAGAAATAAATTCCTGGGTCAGGAACGCCCGTCAGCCCGCGAGTATGTGTATCGCGAGAGCCATTACTACTTCGGCCACCGGTATCTGCTCAATATCATCGAATGCGAGGGTTCGTCGTGGGTTGCAATACGCAACAAGACCACTCTTGACCTTTATGTGCCAAAAGATTCTGAGCTAGCGAAACGGGAACAGATACTGGATGCATGGTATCGTAAGGAACTCAAGGCGCAAATCCCGTCCCTGATCGAAAGATGGGAGACCATATTCGAAGTGAAGGTTGCTCATTGGGGCGTAAGGAAGATGAAGACCAAATGGGGCAGTTGCAATCCCAAAACCTGTCGTATCTGGTTGAATCTGGAATTAGCCAAGAAGCCGGTCCAGTGCCTTGAATATATTATCGTTCACGAGATGGCACATCTGCTGGAACCGGATCATAATGACCGCTTCAAAAATCTGATGAACCGGTTCATGCCGCAGTGGCGATCGGTCCGGGATGAACTCAACCAGGCGCCGCTGGGAATCTGCTCGATGAACCGGGGCAGGGTGGGTGGATAACGGGTTTTTTCTGAAGATTTGCGGTATCCCCTCCAAAACTAAGGGAAAGATCGATATTTTAGTAAATATATAC
>JBAXDE010000184.1:0-4678 GCA_037141115.1 Methanomicrobiales archaeon
ATCATAGAGATACCGGACCCGGCACAGGAATAAGTCCGGATCCGCAAGCTGTGCTACGATGTATTGCAACACCGGCTCATCTCTGCGGGATGCTATGAGTGCCTCCGGAATTCCCCAGAGCCTGATAAATTTCTGGTTATAATTGAGGATATTCCCGTTTTCATCTACGATGAGGATTGCATCCGGGGATGTTTCCTGTTGCGTTAAGAGGATGATATTTTTAAAAGTTCTCTCCTCTTCTGCCCGTTTGCGCCCGGTGATATCCTGGAAGATCCCTTCAATTCCGAGGTAATTTCCTTTTTCATCATAGTATTTGTGGCTGCTTGTCGAAACCGGTAGTGGCGTTCCATCCCGCTTTTTTAACATCACTTCATAATTGGTGACCGTTCCCTTGCGGTTTAATTCCGCCAGGAGCCGGGAGCGTTCTTCCGGATCGAAATAGTGGGATTGTGCAATATTCTTCCCTATCAGGTCTGATGCCGAGTCGTAACCGAGCAGATGCGCCGCAGAGGGACTTGCCAGTACGAGATTTCTGGCCGTGTCACTCCGGTAGTACGCGTCCTGGATATCTTCCAGGATGCTGCGGTAATTTCCCTCACTCTCGTGAAGTGCATCCTCTCCTTTTTTCAGTTCATCATACTGGTCCCGGAGTTCTTCTTCAGATGCAGTGAGCTGCTCATATGCGCCCCTGAGCTCATTCTCGGTCGTCTTCCGGTCGGTGATATCCCGGATGGATTCGATTGCCCCGGTAATGTTGCCGTGCGTGTCATAGAGTGGGGATGCGATGAACCAGAGGTAGGCTCCTCTTCCTCCATAGAGAAGGGGGATGTAGATATCCGAGATCAGTTTCTGGCCCTTCCGGGTGATATGGGGATATTTCTCCCCGGTCTCCTTATCTTCCCGCAACACGAGGTCAAGGAGGATTGGTCTTCTTGTACCGTAAAACGGAAGTGCATAGGAATGATCCCCGGTTCCCAGGATCTGTTCTTTAGGTACGCCGGTCATCTCCTCCATTGCCCGGTTCCACGCGATCACGTTCCCGCCAAGGTCGATTGCGAACGTAGCGTCCGGGAGGTGGTCGATGATATCGGTCATCCGCTGCCGGGATTCCTTGAGTTCATTATCTGTATTCCGGCGTTCGATGGCGAGTTTGATCTTGTGCTCCAGTTCTACGAACTGTGATGTGGGATCGCCCCCTTTCTGGAGGTAGTAATCCACACCATTGTTCACTGCATCAATAACAATTTCCTCGCTCCCCCGGCCGGTGAAGATGATGAAGGGGATCAAGTTGTCCTGCTTTCTTAAGAGTTTGAGAAAATCGAGGCCGTTCATCTCGGGCATCTGGTAATCGGAGACGATTGCATGAATGGCTGTTTTTTCGAGGGCCTGCAACCCCTCTTTTGCAGAAAGAGCGGTCTCAATGGTGATGGAACCCGACCGTTCAAGGAATATCTTTCCTAATTCCAGAAGCGCCGGTTCGTCATCAACATAGAGGACAGTATACATGATCCAGTCTCCGTAAGAGATAAACGGATATTGCTGCACAGGTTGCTTATAATGGTTTTTACTATCAGATTTCGGCGATATTTTTCCCATGGCAATGATATATACGGATATAATTATCCGGCACTGAAGTGGGGGAAATATCTCCCTCTTCGTTTCCCTTCACTTTACCGTGCTACCTCTCCTGGGATTCCGGGTCCATCTTTTCGAAAATTACCGGCCGCCCGTGTTTTTATCCGGTGAAAATTATTCACGTTTTACCCGGGTATTCTGTTCTTGTCCGGATTTGATGCAGCCGGGATCGGTAAGACGGGGTGATCCGGTAGTTACTCAAAAGTGGATCCCTGGGAGGCTCACACTCATCTGCCAGAGATAATCGTGTGAGGATTGTTAACCAAAAATAATATCCTTGCAGTGTCAGATATTATGAACTGAGCATTGGGTATGGGTGACGACTCGACAATAACACAGAAAAGACCGAATTTCTGGATTTCAATTTACATTCTGATCACGTTAATTTTGGCAGTCGTGTTGATCATTGTTGCTGAGGTAACGAGCCCTGCAGAAGCGATGTCCCGGTATCTTGAGGTAATAGAGCCCGTGCATGTCTTTACTGCTCTTATGGTCCTGGGATTCCTTGTGTTTGCGCTGGCAGTCCTGGTTATCTGGCTGTGGCGTGAGCAGAATCTGGTGTTCCATGAGCTCCATATCACGAAGCACTCGTTATACCTGGCAGAGACAAATCTCAGCTTTCTCAACACCATCCTCCGCGAGGATATTCTCAACGAGCTCACACAACTCAACACGGACCTGGGTCCCGTTGGGCAGAATCCCGAATCAGAAAAGATGAGACCCACGGTAAACCGGATTCGCAGGCAGATCAAATTCACCAAAGAGTACCAGGATATCGGGGCAAACCGGCCGGAATGGCAGAATGTTTCTGATACCATCACGAGAGCAAAAGTTGGCGTGGATCTGGGTACGGTCACCGTTGACCTCGATATACGGGATGTGGAAATTTATGCGGATCGTCTTTTGGAGAAGGCATTTTTTTATCTGATCGATAATTCCCTGAGACATGGCGGTCCGAAACTTTCGAAAATCCGGTTTTATGGCAAAAAATCTGAACATTCGTTTGTCATCGTCTGTCAGGATGACGGTGTCGGAATTCCATCCAGTAAAAACAACCTTCTCTTCCCCAAGGACTCGACCAAATCCGGTGGCTACGGCCTGTTCCTTATCAAAGAAATTCTTGCGATAACAGGTATCAATATCAGGGAGACCGGAATACCCGGAACCGGGGCACGGCTGGAAATACAGGTGCCCCAGGGAAGGTACCGCCAGATCAATAATGGCAGGATGTAAGATCCTCCTGGGCCGTTGTGCGTATTATCCGCGGTCTTTTTTTTACAATGTCATGGGCTGGACTGTTTCGTTCCCCCGTTTTTTGCCCTCTGCCGGATGGGTATAACCCGGTTGTATTGTCAGGACCACATCCGACGTGGTGGCTCAACCGGGTAAACAAGTAAGATCTCTCCGGAATCCGGCCCGTGTTGTTTAAGGGCTACGCAATCCGGGTGAAAACTCTCAAGGTAACAGCGGTCCGGCTACTATCTCTTCAGGAATCAGGATGTCCTCATTTATCAGGATCCCCGGATCGCTTTTGTACAGTTTCTCAATCTTCTCCTGGATATACGGGGAAAAGTAGCCTTTGTACCGGATCTGTAATTCAGGAATCATCCAGTCCTGCTCCGTTATCGTTCCACGGCACCGGGGGGATCCGCAGGCACAGTTCATCTCAAAGATCATATCACTTCCCACCGACTCTGAAACGGTCATGCCATAATCAAAGGTGATCTCCTCGCCGGCTCTGATATCCCGCATGGCAACCAGGAATATCTGGCCCTTAAACCCGCTGTTGGGATCACAGCTATGGTTGAAAAAATCTGTATCTTCAGGTACGGAGCTGGCAGGACCCAGGACAAACCGCTCTTCGATCTGCATGGTATAACTCTGCATGTTCTCCGGGATCTGGTACATCTCATCGATGAGCATGATTTTCCCCCCAAAAATGGCGAGCCTCTCATTTTTTCTGATACCCGCCCTGGTAAAGATACCCCAGCCCTGCGTACCAGAACAGCCTTTTTCGAGACAGGGATTGAGCCAGCTATGCGAGATCACGGGAACGCTCTTTGAAGTATCTCAACAGTGTAAGGTGTCAATATTTTTGTCCGTTGCGGTAAGACCCGTTGTGTCCACTGAGGCTCTGTCATATGAGTGGGACGGGATTTCTGGTACACGATTACGGGTACCTGTCTGCAAACGTGTCATACCCGGGATCTTCGTTCCATTCGTATTCGATCTCCACACTCACCTGTTTTGTAACAGGATGCCCCAGCAGATCTGAAACAAATCCCAGTGCCATGTCTGTTCCGGCACTGACTCCCGAACTGGTATAGATGGTGCCGTCTTTCACCCACCGGGCTTTTTTTATCCAGTGTACTCCGGATGCCGATTTTGTCCAGGCAAATACCCGCTTGTTTGTAGTGGCATTTCTCCCGTCCAGGATACCGGTCCGGGATAATACGATCGAACCCGTGCAGACCGTGAGAATGAATTCAGCATTTCCGGCAAGTGTTATGAGCGTGGCAATAAACTCCCCGTTATTCACCAGGTCCCGTGCACCCACGCCCCCGGGTATGAGAAGAATATACCCGGTAGATTTTAGTTCGGACAGGGGCCGGGTCAGCACCGGGACATTCTGGGAGCTGGTGATGATTCCTCCGGTAACTGAGAAGAAGAGCGGGTTGAACTGTTCCGGTAATCTCCCCAGAACTTCTATCGGGCCAAAGACGTCTAGCGTTTCAAAATCATTGAAGAGGATGGTAACAACATCTTTCATAGGCGTGCCTCGGGAATCCTGAATAACGGATACATAATCTAAAAATAGTTTTCACTCTTCCGCATTATTTTCCTTGTGCTGCAATCCCCGAACACCGGTGTTGGCGTTTTTCCCGGTACCGTGGGATCTCCACACCTTCCACCACTCTGTGTTCTTCACAGATAGGAAGAGCACTTAATTACCAAAGTACCAATAACACCTATGGTTCTGGAAGAATCCTTGTATCCCCTCCAAAAAATAGGGCAAACCAACCTTTCGGGTTTACTGGCAAAT
>JBAXDE010000185.1:0-4668 GCA_037141115.1 Methanomicrobiales archaeon
GTGGATCAATTTCGGATTGGCGCTCTGGATCATTTTTGAGTTGGCGAAAACAATAATGGTAAGAATGCATCAACCGCGATCCTGCAGTTCACCGTTGCAACCCTCCGGGCCAATGCTGCTGCTCATCGCCAGGTTCGATGACCCGTTCTCGTGAAGAGGAGCACCTCAGGAGCAGGGGGATACGTGGATCTCAGTTTATTTATCCAGGGTATGATCATCGGTCTTACACTAGCTGTACCGGTTGGTCCGATAGCGCTCCTGTGCGTCCAGCGGGCAGTAACTGACGGCAGGATCCACGGGATCCTGTCAGGAATCGGTGTGGCAACCGCGGATTCCTTCTATGCCGGGGTCACCTTCTTCGGTCTCACTGCCATATCGGGACTGATCCTTGCCCACCAGTTCTCCCTCCGGCTGGCTGCCGGAGTTGTTCTCATGGCGGTGGGAATCCGCATCTTCCTCTCCGTACCGGCACCCCTGAGCGAGAAGGGCGGGCACGAGACGTACCTTAAGGATTACCTCTCGATGGTCGCAATAGCGATTGCAAACCCGTTGACCCTCATCTTCTTTGTGGCAATCCTGCCCGGGTTTGGCGTGGTATTCCATGAGGATTCTGTCCTTTCCGCAGCGGAGTTTGTTGGCGGTGTTTTTTTAGGGTCAACACTCTGGTGGATCATTCTCTGTGGATCGATTGGTTCCGTGCGTTCCCGTATCCGGCTGGAACACCTGAAGCTGATCAACCGGATATCCGGGATATTGATCGTATGTTTTTGTGCGGGGATGGTGCTTCTCCTCCTTGTCATGTCCGGGATGGGTAGTTGAGAATAAACCGTCAGGGGGAAATCGGCACGATGTCAGCCGCACCACCGAATCTATCAGGATACGATCCATGAATGGCTGGGTTTCTGGTAAACTGTGGGGAATACCCCTCATCCTTCTGCTCATACGGACGTTCGCACGGTCTCCAACCAGCTGCTGAATTCCCTGCTGAACTGTCGTACCCGCATGATCTCTTCAGAAGATCTCAGGGATATTTTCCCCGAGTAATACCGGTCCCGGGAATCCTCTTCCCAGTGATTCTTCTCACCATCAACGGGGTTTAAAACAGTCTCATCTTTGTCGCGGCACGGTTCATTCGTAGCTGTGCGACAGAAAGCCGTCCGGACGGGGGATTTCAGCGGGTCCACTGCGCATTTTGTCTTTGAATGCCCGTCCCAGTCTTCATTGACCGGGAACCCGGCTTTTACAAGCGGGAGATCCCATGTTGCGTCCACCCGTATCCAGCTGCACCCAATCTGCACGCGGCAGGCGAGGTGGTGTGCTACCGGAAGCGTAGCGGCGAGTTTTCGAAGGTACGGCGGATAATCGAGATCCGGATTATTCCAGAGAAATGGAAAGGTAGCATATACTACCGGAATGTTCAGGAGCCGGAACATCTCTGCGAGCAGGTAGTGCTTGGCGCCGCAGGAGCCTTTTCCGGCAAGGAGTATCTGTTCCTGAGGGGTTTTTGAATCGCTCAATGGCATGACAAGTGAGTACGGGATGTCGCGGATATGCGAGAAGATCGAGCACATACTCTCCCGGGTATCGAGACCCAGAGTCCATGCATGAAATGTTGACAGGACTAAGGGGGAGACTGGCTGGGAACCCTGCACAATAATAGTATCCTCTCCACCGCTCTGCACATCAATCTTTACCATAAAATGTAAGGGGGGTCGTGCGTGAGACTGGTTTATTGGGGATTTCATATTTCCGAAAAAAACATGACTGAAAAAAAACCATTGCAGGAAACTCACCCGTCCGGGGAAAAAAGTGTGCAGTTCTGCGATCCGGATTACTCCGGACAGCAGGTGACCGCGTGCAAAAAATATGGATGAAGATTATGCGTTCTTCATCTTGGCTTTTGCAACAAAGCCGTCTTTGCCAATGTAATACATGTGGCCTTTCTCTTTTACGATCTTTTCAGTGCCGACTTTCTTCTTCTTGCCGGTCTTGTTGTGCTTCATCGGGGCTGCCCAGACGTACCCCTCCTTGCCGATGAAGTACAGGTAACCCGGTTCACGCACGATTTTTTCTTTTCCAATTTTGGTTCCCATTTAAACACCTCAAAACCACAATTGGGTTTTGATAATGAAAGGTGACGCCTGATAATATAAAAGGTTTCCGTCGGAGCCCGTCGAAGTCTGGATTTTTACCATATATTTGCCCGTATTTTTGGCATTGAGGCGCACTAATCATCCCGTTTAATTAACCTCTGAAAAGCAGTTGTTTTGGCAAATCTGTCGTAATAATGAGCAGATTTCGGGTCTTCGGGGTAACGAATACCGGCCCCCGAAGCGCAGTCCAAGGGGGTGTACCGGGGGCATCAGACGGCAGGGTGCGGCAGGGTTACTTAAGATTCATAACCGGGTGAATATCCGGAGGAGCCGTGCGGGTGATCCTGAGCGGCATAGCAGAACCATCCGGGTGTATCATGAGGGTGAAGATTCCATACGGCTGCACACCGGTTGAAGGGCATGCCAGGATCTCAAACTGTTCTCCGGGCTCTAACCAGTTATCCGAATCAGCGGAACGACCGGGCAGCATATTATATTTCCCGGTGATCGTCCAGTTCGGGCAGATCAGGAAATGGGAGGAAGTCTGCTGAAGATCTTCACGGGATCCGGCTTCCGCCCAGCTCACGGTGACCCGATCCATATCGATAGCTCCGGTATCTCCCATAAAGAGGGATGTTGTTATATGGACTGCCCCGAGCGTCCTGGGATCCGGGTTCCTGAATATCACTTCCGCATTCCCGTGCATTCCGTTCACTGCGGAAAAACCATACACACTTCCCACGGGCTGGAGATGATCCCCGGACTGGTAAACACTTTCTGCGATCGTCCCTTCAGGAAACGTTCTGATCCATCGGGGTGTTTCCCCTCCGCTCATGGATATGAGCAGAAATGCTGATACCCCTATGAATACCGCAATGACAATGACCCGTTCAAACCCGGTAAATGCATCATCATCGCATTTTTTGCGTTTGTTACGTATATGCAGCAGACCTCACCCGTTGTATGATCGTCTTGTTTTTGAATTCCTGACGGATAACTATCCCGGGGTATCTCTTTACTCCCGCTGCGGGCATCAATCCGGGTATCTGCACCGTTACCCAAGATTTGTTACCGGAGTAATACCGGCCGGGACCATCCGGGTCAGGGGCAGAATCTGCCCGTTCTCCGGCGCGATAGTCATGGTGAACTGCTGGTAGGGACCGGCATGCCCCGCAGGACAGACAAGGAGCGTGAACTGTTCATCGGTCTGGAGGAACAGATCCTGGTTGGCACCTTTCAGCGGGACTGAATTTGCCTTATTGGTGATCGTCCAGTTCGGGCAGATCAGTTGAGGTGTCTGCGTCAGGGAGAGTTTTTCCTGATCGGTCCCGCTCACCCAGAGTACCGATGCATGACCCATATCGATATTCCCCGAATTCATCATGAATGGCTGGATCGTCAGTTCGAATGCCCCCAGCACAGCCGGGTTTTGTGTTTTAAAGATGACCGGAACACCTGCGATTGTCCCATCAACCGCAGGGTACCCGTATATGCCCCCGGGATCCGAGAGCAGATCGGTTGATGCCACCACGTCATTCGCAATGAGGCCCTGTTTTGGCTTTTGCTGCGAACCCACCGGGGGTGTTTTCCCGTTGGTGATCTCCCCGTACCCGAGATACCCGATAATCGATACCGCAACAATCAGCAGTATGACAATTTCAAGCCCCGTCAATGCATCTTCATTGCCGTGTAATTGTCCCCGATGTTGTATCATAAGTCCCTCCCGATCTATTGCACCCTGCGATCGACCAGTCGTTTCGGGCGCCCTTTCATGGTAAAGAGATCAAGCCCCTGTGGTCCGGTGAACTTGAATTCGATCTGGAATGATCCTTCATGGTAATGTTCTGCAATCAGGGATTTGTACTTGAGGAAACGCGATACAAAACAGTCTTCCACGAGCTTGCGATCACAATGTTCCGGATCAGAGCACTCAAGGTTAACCCGTAATATTGCCTCTTCCGGCTTATCCCCGTCATTAACGGAGGCTTCGTATTCCCCGGTAATATATGCCATGCTGTCAGCCTGGAAGACGGCGGCTTCAATGTCCGTTCGGTTAAAGGGGTTCCCGAATGCCCAGAGTGTTTCAGCCTCCCGTTCCGGATTGGTGATCCGCATGTGGGTTCTTCCGCAGCTGCACCGCTCGCGGGAAAGGACTGCGGTAGTATCCTCAGTGTCATAATTGATCAGCAGCATCCCGGTCTTCCCACCAACCGGCAGCAGCGTGGTGAGCACACCCCTCCCGCACTCGCCATCGTTTACAAACGACTGCATACGGGGGTCATATACGTCAAGATGGACGAGATCCTCCGGAACATGAAGCCCGGAAAGTTGGGTGCATTCGCCACACATCGTTCCTTCAGTACTGCCATAGGTATTGTACACCGGCACTCCCCATAACTCAGAGAGGTAAGCACGGGACTCATTGGCAAAACTCTCGCCTCCTGCAACAAGTTTGTCGATCGTTGTTTCGGAGGTCTTCATTCCCCCTTCAGAGAGGCGTCGTGCGAGCCGGAGCAGTTTGAACCACTGCCGTCAGGTTAATTTTGAAAACATAGATATCCATCAGATATTAGTA
>JBAXDE010000186.1:0-4667 GCA_037141115.1 Methanomicrobiales archaeon
CATGTTAAATAGTTTAGTGTTTCATATAATTTTGAAATAGCCGGTATATCCTGCATGGCTGGTTCGTGAGAGAAACACTGTATGACCCCGATGATCCACGCAGAATTCCGGACAAACGTTTTAGCAACCAAACGGTGGCAGACCGCATCTCATCTGTTCTCCGGCAGGCCACGATCTTTGGCGTGCCCGGCCCGGACTGCAGGAAAACCAGATGGACGCTCATTGGCAATGAAGAACCGGTTATTCCCGATAGCGGTATTCTTTTTCTTCCTGCTCCTTCTCATTTCCCCGGCTCTCGCCCAGGAATCCTGCACCGTATCTATTCCCTGTCCCGATGAACCGGGGGTGACCGCAACTGGCGATCAGGTCCAGCCGATCTGCATGTACTTCTTCTACGGGCAGGGTTGCCCTCACTGTGAGCGGGTGAAACCGGTCATCGATGCGCTTGCAGTGAAGTACCCGCAGGTGCAGCTGAAAACGTACGAGATTTATTTCAATACCACGAACCAGAAGATGTTCAAAGAGTTCCTTACGCGCTATGGCGTGACGGAAGAGGGGGTGCCCACGCTCTTCATCGGGGACCGTGCGCTTGTCGGAGAAACGGCAATCAAAACGCAGCTTGAGGATCGGATTGTCTGGTATACCCACAATTCTTCGGAGTGTCCGGCAACGTTCAATAAAGTCGGGGGACTCCCGTACGACCTCTCTCCGGCAAAGCCCGTTGACCTGACCCTCCCCTCGATCCTGATCGCAGCAGTCATCGACAGCATCAACCCATGCGCCTTTGCAGTCCTGATCTTCCTGCTCGCGTACCTGACCTCTTTGGGAGAGCGGCGACGGATTGCTCTCGTAGGCTGTACGTATATCGCCACGGTCTTTGTCGTCTATTTCATTGCCGGGCTGGGACTCCTTACCGTTGTCCAGCAGACGGGACTTACCGGGATCGTTTTCACGTTCGCCGCAGTTGTCGCCATCGTTGCCGGGCTCATCAATATCGCCGAAGTCCTCCTCAAACGCGAGATCTTCACGCTCGCAATTCCCGTTTCGCAGAAAGGTGCCATCGAACGGTACATCAGGAGAGCATCCATCCCGTCCGCCATTGCTCTCGGGGCGCTCGTCAGCATGGTGGAACTGCCCTGCACCGGCGGAATTTACCTGGCGATTCTCGGGCTTCTGGGCGACCGGATGACCGTTATCGAGGGAATCCCGTACCTGCTGCTGTATAACCTGATCTTCGTTCTTCCCCTCATCCTGATTCTCATCCTCATGTACTGGGGCGGGACACCGGAACGGCTGGAAGCATTCCGGTCCGGGAGCAAACGCTGGGTGCGTCTTGTCATGGGGATTGTCATGATTGCACTCGGGGCTGCGATGCTGACCGGGGTGATTTAGAAGGGGAAACCAAGGTAAGGGGATGAAGCGTACAATATGAATCGATGTTAAGCTACCGGATTCATCGAAGTGATGCCTGTTTTTTCGCGCAGGACTTCCCTTTCGGGTGACATGTGCTTCGCCGGCATACCGCCTCACACCGGTCTCCATTCCGGTTATCCCGGTCTGATGCCCATCTGAGCAGGGGAACGATAACTTTCCGGAGCTCTGATCCGTCACCGGTCAAAAAATATTCCACACGGGGTGGGGTTTCTGCAAAGGCTTCACGTCCAATCAACCCCTCTGCCTGAAGTTCTTTTAACGTGTCGGAGAGTGTCTTTGGGCTGATTCCATCCAGTTCAGCCATAAGATCATTGAACCGGAGCCGTCCCGATACCCCGAGCTTGTTGATGATCAGAAGCGCCCATTTTTTCGATATGGACGTGAGGATACCCCCGAAGGCACATACACACAGGGTCTCGCTATCTTCGCACATAGTCACTTCATTACTACATACTGGATATCTTTAATACTATTCCATTGATAGTTGGAAGCATACACATTTTTTTGGGAGTACATGCTATGTGCCGACAGGTTTGCAACGAATCATCAGTTGGAGTGGGGGAGTGTTACTGTACCGGAACCCTCAGTCCCGAAGATGAGATCAGGATGCTTGAAGCAATGAAAACCCTGGAGAAAATCCGGCTGGATGGGATGGATCTGAGGATAGAGGAACTCCAGAGAAGGGTGAAGGAGTAATGGATCTCCTCACTGTTACGGAATTCTCCGCATCCGGCCCGGTTAAAAAAGACCTGATGAAAACCGCAGGTTCGAACATTGTGATCGTCGGTCTTGAGACCGGGCAGGTGATCCCGCCCCACCCGGAACCCTATGCCGTGGTGTTTGTGGTACTTCAGGGAGAGGGCACGATCACTTCAGGAACAATTGAGCATCCCGTCAAACCCCTGCACCTTGTCTCCGTAAAAAAGGATGAGAACCGAGGGATCCGCTGCACTCAGCGAATGGTCCTCCTTGGAATCCGCGAAGATGTATGAGGAGATGAGAACCCCATGACCGCGATAATCCAGGCTTCAAACCTTACAAAAGTTTTTGGCAAGAGTACTGCTGTAGACCATATCTCGTTCGAGGTCCAGAAGGGCGAGATCTTTGGCTTCCTTGGTCCCAACGGTGCGGGCAAGACTACCACCACCCGGATGCTGACCGGTGTCATTCCACCCGATGCCGGGACCGCTACGATCCTCGGGCATGATATCCGTACCGAGCCGGTGCAGGCAAAACAGGGATTTGGCGTAGTGCCGGAGACTTCGAATGCGTACACGGACCTCACCGCATGGCAGAACCTGATGCTGATGGGCGAACTCTACGGGCTTCAGTGTGCCCGGGCAGAGCAGCGTTCATCCGATCTTCTTGAAATGGTTGGACTGCTTGAGCGCAAAGACCAGAAGGTGCAGGCATACTCTAAAGGTATGAAACAGCGGCTCATCCTCGCGATGGCACTTATCCACGAACCGGAACTCCTCTTCCTCGATGAACCCACAAGCGGTCTCGATGTGCAGAGTACCCAGATGATACTCAATCTGCTCCGTGATCTGAACCGGCAGGGAACCACAATCTTTCTCACCACGCACAATATGGAGGAGGCCAACCGACTCTGCCACCGTGTCGGCATCATTCGGGCCGGGAAAATTGTTGCCATCGATGCGCCGGAGAAACTCAAAACGGCAATCGACCGGGTGCACAGGATTGAAGTGAGTTTTGACCACGAGGTGCCCGACAACGTTCTTGCAGGACTTGAAGGAGTTGTAACGGCGAACCGGACCGGTGACAAATGGCAGATCACTACACAGAACAAAGATGCCACCATCCATTCCCTCGCGACCTTCAGCCAGCAGAACGGTATGGCGATTGTCACGCTGAACACTCTGGCCCCCTCCCTCGATGAAGCGTTCCTCCGGCTGACGCAGGAGGCACAACCATGAACCCGGCCGGATTCCCTGAACAGGTGCGGCGGGCATGGGCGATTGCAAAGAAGGACATCCGTATCTATTACTTCAAAGGGCCCGTGCTCATCTTCGGGGTATTTATGCCGCTCTTTATGTTTCTTGCCTTCCTGATGGGTACCAAACAGCTCCCCCTTTCATTTCTCATTTCCGGGCTGGTCGGGATGACGCTCTTTTTTACAGCGACCGCAGTATCGCCTGCGATCTTCCCGTGGGAAGGACAGGCCAAAACCCTTGAGCGGCTCGCCTCATGCCCGGTCGCGGTCGAGACAATCGTCCTTGGGGACATGATCGCGTCCACCATCTTCGGAATTGCGATTACCATTATCACCGTCATCATCGGGCTGGCGCTCGGGCTTTCGCTCCTCCACGGCATCACGCTGCTTGTCGCCATCCTCCTTGCAGCCTGCTGCTTCTCGGCAATCGGGATGCTGCTCGCGGTGCCACCCACGAACGTGCCGTCGAACATCATGATGCTCTCGTCACTGATCAAGTTCCCGCTGGTCTTCATCTCCGGTATTTTTGTTCCACTGGAGCAGATGCCGTTCTGGGGGCTGGTGCTTTCGGTGTGCTCCCCGCTCACCTATTTCACCGATCTGGTCCGGTACTCGTTTACCGGAGACAATTTCTTTCCGGTGTGGATCGATATCGCAGCGCTTGCTGTATTTACTATAGTGTTCACGGTTGGCACGATGTACCTGCATAAGAGGACCATGCCAAAGAGGATGTAGTTGTGGGGATTATTGACAGGGAAAGTCGTTCAATGACGACTGATATTTTTTTATGGAGTGAAAATTCCCCCTATCCTCTTCGCGCAGCAGGGTTCATCCACCAGTCAATTTATCGGCTCCCGGCAATAATCCCTGATGAGGCATTCAGATGAAGTTCGGCCAGACAAATATCGGTATCCTGGAACGGGTTATACGGATTCTTCTTGGCGGATTTTTGATTACTGTGGCAGCAACATATATTTCCGGTCCATGGTCGCTATGGTCCTGGCTTCTTCTGCTCATCGGGGGTATCCTGTTTATTACCGGTGTAATTGGCACCTGCCCGCTCTACACAATTCTCGGTATAAGCACTGCGGAAAACGGGTAAAAAACTCCCGGCGGTATGCGGGAATTCCCTCTTTTTTTTAGAACCGTGACTCAGCGCAAATCCCTATGAGTCATGGTTGCGTCTATCCCCGGGAAAATGCAACCCCCGGCAAATTATTTATAGTAACCCAAGTTTGCCACTAAACGGATAAAAGTGTTCTTGGTCTAATTGATTTAT
>JBAXDE010000187.1:0-4640 GCA_037141115.1 Methanomicrobiales archaeon
TCATCTACCCGGCAACGAGCCTGATCCTCTCTGACATGGTGGCACGCTTCGGGCATACGCCCCTTTCGTCTGCTACCGCTATCCGCGAACGCATCCAGACCGCAGGACTCGAATCCCCGCCGCTCCAGATCACTCCTGAAGAGCCCAAGAAGGGCTTGAAGTGGGCAGCAGTCGAAGTGCCCGCCGGGGTCCGGGGCAGGATGTCCCTCTATGGTCCGATGATCGAGGCCTGCGAGGCGGCGATCATCATCAACGATGCCGTTCTCGCGTTCGGGTGCATGGGATGTGCCCGCACCAACGAACTGATCAAGTTCCTTGTGCACCAGAAGGATATCCCCCGACTGGAACTGAACTATCCCAAAAATGAGGATGAAGGTGTGAAGTTCGTGGCAGCAATCAAGCGGTTCTTGACCGGACTGGGAGCGGCGAAATGACGCAGCCGGTACGAATTGCCCAGCTCTCCTGCGGGCCGGAGTATGCCGGTATCCAGAACGAGATCAACGAGGCCGCCCGGGAAGTCGGCGGCGAGATCTTCTACCCGGATGTGGCCTTAAAAGACATACGCCGTGACTTTGCCAAGTTCGGGCTGGATGTCAAGAGCCCGGACTTAAAACTCGCGATTGCCCGGGCCATGGCCCTTGTTGAGGGACGGGTGGAAGCCGATGCGGTCTTCATCGCCACCTGCTTCCGGTGCGCCGAGGCAGCCATTGTAAGAAACGAACTCCGGCGCTACATCAATGAACATTCAAAGCTCCCGGTGGTCAGTTACTCGTTCACCGAGCGAACGACCTCAGGGACCCTCCTCACGAGGATGGAAGCCCTCACGACCATAGCCCGGCGCCGGGCCCTGCTCGCAAGGGAGACCCAGAAGGGCCTCACCCTCGGTCTTGACTCGGGTTCAGCAACAACAAAAGCGGTCGTGATGCGGGACAACAAGATCATCGGCACGGGCTGGCAGCCCACAACCGAGGTCCTGAAGAGTGCCAATGAAGTGATCGCCCATGCCCTTGCCGAAGCCGGGGTTACCCGCGGGGAGATCCAGGCAGTCGGGACCACCGGCTATGGCCGCTTCCTTGTCGGAAAAGAGATCAATGCGGATCTCATCCAGGAAGAGCTGACCGTAAACTCGAAGGGAGCAGTCTATCTCGCTGAGCGCCAGCACGGGCCGGCCACGGTCATCGATATCGGTGGCATGGACAACAAGGCGATCTCGGTTATGGACGGAATCCCCGGGGTCTTTACCATGGGCGGTATCTGTGCCGGGGCAAGCGGCCGGTTCCTCGAGATGACCGCCAAACGTCTCGGTGTCGAGATCACCGAACTCGGCCCGCTCTCCATGAAGGGCATGGGTGGACGCGTGCCGATGAACAGCTACTGTATCGTCTTTGGCACCCAGAGCCTGGTCAATGCCCTGGCTGCCGGCAGCACCCGGGAGGATGTCGCGGCTGCTGCCTGCCACAGTGTGGCCGAGCAGGTCTACGAGCAGCAGCTCCAGGAAGTCGATATCAAGGAGCCGGTCATCATGGTCGGGGGCACTTCGCTCATCGAAGGGCTCGTCTTTGCCATGGGCGAACTTCTCCAGACAAAGATAGTCGTGCCGCCATACTCGCAGTATATCGGTGCCGTGGGATCTGCACTCCTTGCATCAGGATTCATAAAGGACGATTAGATGCTCGCCGTTGAGTACTTTGAAGTGGAATGCCCCGAGCCGGTGGGTGCCGAGTACTACAAGCAGATAACCAACGACGTCCTGCTCGACCACAACCTCCTCAAGGTGATCGAGAAACTCCACGTCTATATAGATCCGAAGGTGCCGGTCTTCATCGCTGTTGGCATACTCAAGCCGATCACCAATGTGGTTCGCGTGGGGGATATCGCGAATGTCAACCCGCTGGAGGGGAAGATGACGCTGGTCATCACCGAAGAGACCTACCTTGCATCGATGCTCAAAATATTCTGGGAGCGTTTCGGCAAGGACAAGGTCGAGCAGCCGGACCGGTTCACGGTCGTGCTCTACGATGTCAAGGTAGATCCACGGGAGATCGAGCAGATTGTCATCGGCCATCCCAGCGAGTCCTTGAACCGGGATCTCATCTACGCCCTCCGGTGCGTTGCGCCGGAAGGCTTCCGGCTCCGGAGCGAACGCTTTGAGAAGGGAAAATTCTCGTTTGTTGCCAGTGAGAACACGCTCGTCGAGAACATCGACGAACTGGTGAAGGCGAAGTTTGCCCTGATGGGAGAGACGCCATGACGCTGGTACCGGTCACCTACAAGGGCGGGATCTACCAGCACGACATCGTGATCGATCTCATCGAGGATCTCGGGGGCTACGTGGTCCAGAAGCACGTGATGGCGCAGGAAGTGGTGCTCCAGTGCTTTGTGCCCCGTGACGATATCGAACTGATCCGGGAGATCTCCCGGCCGATCTTTGGCGAGGTGACCGATTCGCCACTGGTTGGCACCGAGATTGCGGTGGTCAGCATGAGCCTGGAGATCCACCATCTCCCCCACCCGTCCTGTGACATTGCGGAGTATGTCCGCCGCATCGGGGCCAAGAGCAACATGGTGAGCCTTGCGAGGGGACCCGGCAAACGGATCACCGGGCTCAACGACGAGGAGCGGGACGTGATCAATGAACACGACATCGCCGTTTACCTCATGGGCAACTTCGAGACCTGCATTGAGCACAAGATGCCCATCCTCCTGCGGGGGATCGATGTGCCGGTCGTGGTCTGCGGCGGCCCGGACAAAGAGACGCTCATAAAAATTATCGATCCGCCGGTAGAGGGGTACGTGGGCGGTGTCGGGCGGTTCATGCGGCGAACCAAGGAGGCCGACCAGCTCGACAAGCTCGATGAGATCATTGCCGAGATCACCCGGGTGCTGGAGAAGAGACGCGAAGATATAGCAAAAGACCAGCTCTCGGTGGCCCCGGCCCGGCTCATGAACCTGATCCGGGAGAGGATACCGGCAATCCTTTACGTGACTTCCCCCACCCCCCTCACGGTACAGCTGGCCGGGCTCCGGGTGAAGCTGCCCTACGATACCTTTGCCCCGGACCTCCGGGCAATGGAGATCGAGGACGGGATCACGCTCGGGGATCTGGCAGCGATCGAACCCTCGCGGATGCGGGACTATATCCTTGTCAAGGTCCTGCCCTTCTCTGAGACAAATACGGTGCTATAACAAGGTGAAATTCAAGGTGAAATGATGGCAAAAAATGTTTCAGCCCAGTCAACCAGGGACCAGTTCGAGGAGAAACTCGCCCTTATCGTAAAGCAGGGTGCCGATGTCACCGCAGAAGAGTGGCTCAAGGCAATCGAGGTGGAATACGGCAAAGTGCCCCTTGTCTTCCGGCGGATGGGCGAGCGCCCCGAAGTGCTCATCTCGCACCTGCTCTACAAGGGGACCGTGGCCCAGACCAGCCCGCTCGATCCCAAGTACGTGGAACTGATCAGCATGGCGGTGGGAGCGGCCCTCAAGTGCCCGCACTGTACCGGGTATCACATGCAGGCAGCGATCAAGATGGGGGCCACCCGCGAGGAGGTGCTCGAAGTGATTCTGCTGTCGGGAATGATCTCGAACTCATCGGTGCTGGCCAATGCCTACCGGATCATTGATGACAAACTGGAGAAGTGCATCCCGTGCGAGACAAAGGGTGTCGAGCGGGGTGTGGCAAAGAAGCCAGCGGCCGGTACAGTTCCTGCAAAGAAGAAGCCGGTGGGAAAGACGGTCTCGGCGAAGCGGAAGTAACGGGCCAAAAGTCCGGACCAGGATCTCGTTTCCCACCTCTTTTTTTTCAGCTGTGCAAACCGGACAGATTCCAACAGGTTCAGATACGTATCTCCGGTTCATGGTTTTTTTAAGAACGGTACAAAATTCATACAATGGTGAGGAGGACCATCGGTGACTGCCATATTTTTCTAAAAAGTCAAAGACAGGTTTAAGCCGTTCAAGGTTACAAAGTCTGATCATGACATCATCACCGCGTCACTACGGGCGCATCCTGCCCGGGATCATCGGCCTTTCGATCATGCTGGCATTGGTGCTGCTGATTAGCGGGTGCACCCAGCCGGCAGCTACATCCCCCACGCCAACCCACCTCACGGCTGCAACACCAACCCCCGTGGAAATGACAACCATAACAGGAGGAAAGAAGATGGTAACCTTCAGCGAAGATGATAACGGCAGCACCAGAAAAATTGCCCAGGGTACGCGATTTGCGGTCCAGCTCAAAGAAAACCCGACTACCGGGTACCAGTGGAATACTACCCTCTCCCCGGGCCTTGAACTCCAGTCATCGGATTTCCAGATAAATGATTCATCCCCGGGTATGGTCGGAGTTGGTGGGGTCCGTACATGGATCCTCCTGGCAAAGGACCTCGGGAACCAGAGTTTTTCTGCATCCATCCGGCGCTCGTGGGAACCGGTGACCGGTAACGAGACGGCTTATAACGTGAAGATTACTGTTGTACAGATTTGAAGCATCTGCCTCAACAAAATACCCGGGTCAACTTTTTTTATACATTGAAGTATTCCTTTTTTTTAAGGCAGGGGGATCAAAGCCTTCAATTTCCCGATAACTTAGGAGTTACGCAACCGCAAGATCAAACCGGAAGATCCATACATTTATAGAATAG
>JBAXDE010000188.1:0-4595 GCA_037141115.1 Methanomicrobiales archaeon
TGAACCACAAAACAAGTTGCCGTTGGGGAAGCCCACGCGGCGAGGGGCGGAGCCCCGTTGAGCGTAACATCCTCAAGAAAAAAACTCAATTCCTTTTGAACAGGTCCCGGTATTGAACCGCCGCCCGCGTCGCACGCTTCGTGCACCTTCGGCGCACTCGCCCCCGCACCGCGACCGGATCTTTTAGTAAAATCGGTTGAGATTCTTTTTATCAATTTTAAAAAAAAATTGACCAGAATGCATTTAACGACATAATAAAGACGATATTGAAACGGTCCGGAATAATCGGGTGGTTCAATGAGACAGGAAACAGTTGAATATTTTACGGATAAAGAAGAAGAATTCGCCAATCTGTTGATTGAGATTGGAACAAAGAAAAATGTTGCAAAGGTACTGGTGTTCCTTGCGAACACACCTGAAGCAACATCACGGGCAATCGAGCGAGGGACCGACATGCGCCAACCCGAAGTCAGTATCGCAATGAAGTACCTGATGAACCAGGACTGGATCAAAAGTTGTGAGTGCCCCTCCGAAAACAAGGGCCGACCGATGAAAGTCTACGAGCTGGCAAAATCTATCACGGAGATTATGAAATGCATTGCGAGAGAGAAGAAAATCGAAGCTAATAATCAGCTTGCTCTCATCAAAAAATTACGTGGTTATCTCGACTGACACCCTCCAAAAACCTTGTTTTCCGGATAACAATCCATTTCTTTATTTTTATAATAGTGCCGTCGGAGAAAACGACCCTCATAGAGGCATCCCGGTTGGGTTTTCCGGGTCCGGATGGGCTAAAATAGGTGGCGAAAAATGCCTCGATTCTAGGGCCTTTGGCGTGCTTTAGGGGAGGCGCATTCCTGCCTTATTTTGGCAAACAAAGCGATAAATGGGCATATTCTCCACAGGAACCGAAAAGAAGGAATTATCGGAGTTTTCCGGTATTTTTGCACACGGGGTCCCAACCCCTTATTCCAGGGGTCTCCGACGTAGGATAGATGTGGGGTATAGATCATCCATCATCTGTTGAGGGACCATCCTTGTCTTCCTCGTACGTGAACACATTGTCTATCCCGACACCGAATGTCCGGGCGATGCGATAACCGAGTTTCAGTGACGGGCAATACCTGTCTTTCTCGATGGAGATTATAGTGTTCCGTGTAACTCCGACAAGCTCAGCGAGTTCCTCCTGGGTCATTTCGTGCTCGGCACGGAGCACACGGATTCGGTTTTTCATTGCAGCCTGCGGTTAGTACTTTCTATTGTAATAAAGATAAAACGCTCCGAAGGTGAAAAGCAGGGCTGCAAGGGTGCAGCCGATGGTCATTCCCGCAAGACCCCGGTTCTCGTTCTCAGCAAAACCCTCGCGGACATAAGTACAATACGTCATCGCCTCGGTCTCATTCATGGCATTCAGGTCTCTTATCGTAGTTGACCGGACAAGGGTTTGCGGGCCGGGTACACTTCCCGGTTTATACTCGGTTATCGTCATGGACTGGGTTCCGTCATCATTGAGGAAGAGTTTTCCGGTGATTATCGGCGCAAGCGGGATGCTCACTACGTAGGAATACAGGATGATCGCGGCAATCGCTCCCCCGATGACGACGACTTCGAGCGTTCGGAGCGCTGCTTTACTCCGGATTCTTTTCTCCCGCTCATCTTCAATTACGATGTCAACCTGTGCCCGGCAGGCAAGGATGACGATGAACCCGAGCGGGATGGCGATGACCGGAAGTAAGAAGTTCCCGGCTGCCATCGACCACCCGACCATCGCGGCAACCATGCAGGCCACAATGAGTGAAATCACAAGATACAGCAGGTGTTTCATAGTTCATCCCTTAAGTGTAAATCTCTGTGTGCAAAATGCATCCCCGTAGATAATTGCGGATGTCCGTGGATCGAACCGGTCATTGCTGACATTAACCAGGTAATTCCGAGGATTTGGATCCAACTGGCCTGTCTGAAGTTCAAATGACCAGAGGTTGGTGTCCCCCGTCCCGTTTACCACAGTCACCATTCCCAAAGCACCCGATATATTTCCGGTCATGGACTGGCTTTTCGGGTTGATGTCGATATTGTATTCGAGAGGAAGTACCTGGACGAAAAGTTTCTCCCCTACAGCAAAATCAGTTGTTCCTGTTATGTGATAGGTCTGGTTCATCCATAGGTCGGGGAGGTTATCTATCGTCATGAACCGGGAGGACCTCACGCAAGATCCGGAATGAGAAGTAGGTGTAGGGTGTGAATCCTGCGGACGTACATCGAATGTGGAATTGGTGGATCCCGGGGTCGGGACAGGGAAAGCTCCGTAGATGAATATGCTAATGAACATGAATATGAGAATTCCAGCAGAGATAATGCCGGCATAGGTGAGATATTTCTTTTTCATACAGCCTCAATGTAATGTATTTTGTGCATTACGTAAAAAATATTTATCTTTGATTTTCTCCGGTTATCATGCTCATGAATGCTATTTCAGGTTGAACGTTGCATTACCATAGATCTCTCTTATGGTGAAATACTCATTTGTGGTCGATACATGGACGATCATCCCGGTTTTTTGCTGAATAGTCATATCCGCCGGGAAAGACCAGCGATTTGAATCCCCGGTACTTTTCACGACTGCTACAGGATATCCAATCATGTTAAATTGCCCGTCACAAAAATCCTGTGAAATTGTTGACGGTCTTTTCGATCGGTCTTCAAAATATACCGGCCACACGGTGCCATATAACATGGTGCCTTCAATAAGGTTTGTTGTGCCCGAAATCCGGAAGATGTCGCCTTTTTGCCGGTCCCCAATGGGATTTATAGTGATATAAGGAGCGCCAGTACCGCTGATGGTTGCGAACTTTGAACCACTCTCGTAATACAGGTTTTTTTCCGGGCCGGAGAATGTGCCTTTGAGATTGAATTGTACCGAACTGTTTACGTCACCTTTCGGGGTTGACACCAGGTAGCGGTGCCTTCCCGGTCTCATCCAGTCCGTGGAATCGTAAACGAATCTCCAGCGGTTTACTCCGTATGTATCAGGGCACACATAGTTATTCGCCATCATCATTGATTCCCCGGTGCTTTCATTAATTTCCTTCAGGTACATCGATGTCCCGGAGGGCAGATTTGTCGTGCCGGAGATTATGACCAGATCGCCAGTGTTCTTGTCGCTGATCGGATCAATGGTGATAAAAGGTGCATGAGAGGACGTTGATGGTGTTGGCGTGGATGCATTGTCCGGTGCGACGGTGAGCGGGGTCATCCCAATCGTAATGGTCATCTCGGCGGTTTTATTCTCACCACTTTGTTTAATGCTGGACTCTTGCTGGTCTACTGGAGCACCTGTCAATAAACCCGGGCCGATGGTAATAGCAGCCACAACAGCAACAAACAGACCGAGACAGATAAGACCGATACCAAAATTCTGGTGAGATTTCATAGTTCATCTCGAAGTACTATTATTCATAACTCCACACGAATTTCCGCATTTTTTCAGATCTTGGAAAAGATTTTAGGGTTTTTCTTTACATACTGGTGAAAATCGGATTATTTCACGGTGAATTTTGTCTTTCCATTGACATTACCTGTTGTGAAATCGCCCTTTTTCACATCGCCTTTGAACAATGATGTATTTACGAGGTATTCCCTTGGAAGGAAGGTTGTAGTGTCAAGATCCATAGACCAGATGTTGGTATCTCCTGTGCCGTGAGATACGTTTATGATACTCACAGCCCCGCTGAATTCACCGCTTACCATCCCGGTTTTGGGATCGGTAGTTGTACCACAACCGGATTCAAAGCATGCCGCATAGACCTGCACCAAGATTTCGGTGCCGGCCGGAAGGCTGGTTTTACCGGTGATAGTGAATTTGTCGCCGGCTTTTTTATCACCAACTGGGTCAACATGGATAAACTGCCCATCAACTGATTCTGGTATTGAGGTCTGGAGAAGGGTGAATTTCGTTGTCCCGGAAATATCACCTTTCGTGTAATCTCCTTTGGAAATATCCCCTTTCAGTGAATCTGCGGTTACGACATATTCTCCGGTCTTGAACGTTTTTGTTTCAATAGGAGTTGACCAGGTATTCACATTTCCGGTCCCCTTAACCACGGTCACAGTTCCGGTAGCCCCGGAAAATTCCCCGCTTACGGTACCGGTTTTGGGATCGGTAGTTGTACCACAACCGGATTCATAGCATGCCGCATAGACCTGCACCAGAATTTCAGTTCCGGCCGGAAGGCTGGTCTTTCCGGTGAGGATAATTGAATCACCTGCGTTCTTATCACCAATCGGGTCAACGCTGATAAACGGCTTGAATATCGAATAACCGCTGACCATGCCAACGCAAATTGCGATGGCAACAATAGCGACAGCAAGGATGCTGCCATAAATGAGGGTCTGGTGTTTCATGTTTCCCACAATGCACAATATGTTGTGCATTGTGTATAAACTTTTTGGCATATTGCGAAGAATGTTTTGCAAAAAAGGGAATACAGTTAAAGTTTGAGGAAAATTCCTGCGCAACTCATGAAAATTGGATCCCCCTTATCCCCATAAGCGCTAACTTTAGCAGTGGCTATTTATATTTGGAGTTGAAAATAGAA
>JBAXDE010000189.1:0-4593 GCA_037141115.1 Methanomicrobiales archaeon
AGAGGTTGCACCTTCTGCATCTATTGGGATCAAACTGGCAAAGTTAGGCTTCAATGGATTTTCTTCTCACGGGTTCGACGAGGACCCAGAACGATTGATGAAGATTTGTTCCGCTTTGATTTCTTCCGGCTTTTCATTTGGGAAGGGATTCGTAAAAAACTCAAATTCGTTACTTTCGTTATGGTTCTTCGAAGTTTCTGTTGAGTGGTGTGTGATAACGCTTGATGACTATCCAATATTCACGGGGGAATTTTTAGAGAAGTACTGGAACCCGCAAAAAAGGATAATTATTCTTTCTTTATACAAAATACGAGTACAGCTACAAGAGCAAAACCTGCAAGAATCGCTTCAAATCCGGCGGATTTCGTTTTTGTTGGAGTCGGTTGCTGTGGCGTAACTGCAATTTCTGTGGTTGTTGGTATAGCAGAGATAACCGTGGTTGCTGTCAATGTGGGCATCGGAGTACTAGAAATTGTGGGTATGGGTGTTGAAAGAGTTGTCACTTTTTTTGTAGGAGTACTTGTCGGGGAGGTAGGATTTGGGGTCAGTTGTGTCGGATTTGTAGTCGGAGCATTCGCTCCAATAAGAGGGTTTTGATCCTGGTTACGCAGGCTCACTTTCCTGCTAATTGTCTTACCCGTTACGCCATAATTGTCTTTCATGCTGTTCACGTTGCATTCTGCCCAGATGGTGTACGTCCCGGGTGGATAGGCTGCACGATTGTTTGTACCCCAAATTGAATCGGTATACTGGGGAGTTGTTGTGATATGATAGTCAACAATTGAAGTCGAAACTCCATTTTTATTGATAAGAGCGGAAAATACGGCTCCATCCGGTGACTGGACTTTGATAGTAACCGGAGTCCACGATTGATCTTTTCTTCCCCCGATGGGATACAGATTTGTATCAATCCTGAAGCGGAGCTCATCATCCGTTGGTACCCATTTGTCAGTTACATCTTCATTAACCGTAGTATCCTCGACAATAATGCCCAGTTGTGGATCTGCAACAATAAATGCTAATGTCTTTGAAGGAAGCGCATACCATGATCCTGTTCGGGAAGAAAATTCCGTAGGGGATATGTAAAAACTCGTAGGTGTTGCAACATTGACAGAGTAATCCGGTGCGCTTCCGGCAATTGATGCCCCGGATGCCCACCATCCAATCTGGGTATCCACTCCCATTGCTGGAGATATATCCAGTCCCTGTTCACCAATAAAAACAGTTTCACCAGAACGGATAGTGTTTATACCAGCAAATACAGGATTGATCAAAAAAAGGATCCCAAGTATCAATAAAACACAGTATTTTGCTTTTTCATTTATCATATTCAACCATCTTTCTTGCTAATATATAAAATTAACAAACACCGGATTATTCAAGAAAAAACAATACGTCACTCTTTGAAATGCATATTATCATAAGATAAAATTTCCAAGGGCAAATCCTGCGCCATCAATGTGCTGACTGCATTGGAATCTGACAGGTTATCCTTTGTTCTCAAGTGTGAGCCGGTTGAAATTTTCAAACACGCGTTTTCCCTCGAAGGTGTGACTCACTTCCGGATGCCACTGGAGCCCGTAGATCTGTTTATCCAGATGGGCAATTGCCTCATTATTACAGATAGATGACCGGGCCAGAAGAGTAAATCCATCTGGTAAGCCTGAAACTTCATCCGCGTGGGATGCCCAGACACTCATAGTACCCGGGTAACCTGCAAGGATTTCATCCGGTTCACAGATTTCTACTTCCACCGGGCCATATCCTCCACTGCGACCGGGATTCACATCAGCGCCAATTTTTTTTGCAATAATATGCAGTCCAAGACATATACCCAGCACTGGTAATCCCAAATCAAGATACTGACTGCAATTCCCGGCACGCTCGATTGTCGGACCCCCTCCAAGAATAATTCCCCTGGATCCTTCCGCAACCTGTTCCCGGGAAGTGGAATTGGGCACCAGTTCCACATCAATTTCCAGATCTCTCAAAGCCCGGTGAATGAGGTGATTGAACTGGCCGAAATTATTGACAACATAAATTGGACGCATCATGATGAGGTTTGTATTGATGTACTATAATTCTGTTCAGCTGTAGGCACTCACCGTACTCAGGATTTTTGCACGAATAGTATCGGGAGATTGCCCCATGAGATAGGCAAGACACATCGCGCCGCCAGCTCCCATTCCTTCCTTAACTTCCCCAATGCAATACCTTGCAAGGCCGGCATGACCGAGGTCTCCAAAACCCGGGTCTACGTAGTAGATATTTACTCCAATCTGTTGGGCGATCTGTGCAACATTGGCAGATGGATCGTCCCGCACATAGGATGTTGTGACTACAGAGGGGAGGGGTAATCCCATTGCTTTAATGATTGCACTCACCGCAAGCATCTGGGTGCCCCCTGCAAGGAGAAGGTGCCCGGAATAAGTACTGGAAATTCCGGCCGCAACGGGCATCATCGGATCTCCGGTATATTTTAGAACATCCAAAGGTGCAGTGATATGATCCTTCCATATACGTGCAAGCACTATCCGGCAGATCTCTTCTTTTTGAGATACCGGATTATCGCTAAAACTACTGCTTACCGATGCATTATACCCAAGAGCACGAAGTACACAAAGGGCAGTAGTTGTCCCTCCGGGCACACATTCTCCCAGCACAATAAGATCAGCAGATGTTGAAAGAAATGTTCCAATCCGTTTCCCCTGTTCGAAAAGTCTCAGTGCCTGCGGAACAGCATCGCGGAACCGGGGGTCCTCACCAATCTGCCCATAGACATCAAGACAGGGAACCGTAGGTGTGTGGCGGAGCCCGGCGTTGATGAATAATGGCTGCATCTCACACAGTTCTATCATTGAACGTGTAATCGATGCCGGTGTTGGGCAGCCTGTGGGAGTGTTCGGTTTTATTGGATGGCTGGTAATTGCACCCTGAACGATAAGTTCCGCATCCAGGATAGGGGTGAGCAGGGTTTTATCGGGAGTTGATCCTGCTCCGGATACTCCAGGCACCGTTGAGAGCAGGGTATTTCCCAGAATGGCGCAGAAGAGCGGTTTTTTAAACGTGACATCTGGTATTTCCGAGAGGAATCCCATAAGAATCTACTCATATATTTTGATGCATTCCAGTTTGAAGATATCGGTGAAATCCACAACGATATAATAGTCCATTCGGTACAACACCTATTCATATGTTTGAAATTGAACAGCGGTTGCGCGATAACGGCATCACGCTTGAGGATATTGTTGAAGCTGCCATGGGACTCTATGTATCCCATGGTATGCCGGAGGAGGAGGCTGCAGAGGAGATCATGCGCAAAATCAAGAAATATTTGACCGATCCCAATGTCGCATCACTCCTACTGGGGGCAATTCTTCTTGAAGACGAACTTTACAATAAACGAAAAAATTCAGAAATTGCCGATGACCCTGTTTTTCTGTTGAGCGATGAAATCCTTGGTATGGCGATTGCAGAATGTATCGGAGGTACGTACGCACGGTTTGAATTCACCCGGTATGACCAGAAAAAACCAGGTATCCTTGCTAAACTCGGACCATTTCTCGATGACGCGATCGCCGGATTAATCGCCGGATGCACCTCCCGACTCTACAGCGAATGCGTATGAAATCTCTCCTGTCTCTCCTGCAATTTACCACAATTCTCCCGCTGGGCAAATCGCAGGATCTCGAACCATTTGCCCGCCATTCATATCTCTACCCGGTGGCAGGGTACGTCATCGGGGCACTTGTCGCCCTCCCGGTTTTTTTTATTGCGGATCATACCATTGCGGCAGCGGTTGCTATAGCCCTGATTATGCTGATATCGGGCGCCCATCATTTTGACGGACTGCTGGATTTCGGGGATGGGTTGATGGCACACGGTGATCGCGAAAAGCGGATCAGGGCACTAACCGATCGCTATATTGGTGCAGGGGGCGTTGCTGCTGGGATCATAATCACACTTCTCCTGTTTGCCGGATTACAGGCATCAACTTCCCTTGTATTTGCCATCATCATTGGAGAAGTCTGTGCAAAATTTTCAATGACCATCCTTACTGCCTATGGCACACCATTCAGGCAGGGGATTCATAGTTATCTCCACCAGTTTTCACATCCTTATTTTCCCCTTATTGCTGCAATCTTGTGTGTCCCGATTCTCTTCATTCCCATAGCTCCTTTGAAATTGATAGGAGCCATTTTGGTGGCATGCGTATGCCCAACAATTATGCTGTTTGTGTCAAGCAGGTTGTTCGGAGGAGTGAATGGGGATGTCGTAGGTGCCACAAACGAAATAACCCGGGCTTGTGCTATCCTTGCTCTGGTAATACTCTGATTTTTTGGAACTACACTAACTTTGAGAATTACTACCTGGCAAAAACCGGGTGAAAGTTACCTATACGCGGAACTAAAGTGCGGGTAATTTGAACAATAAAATGTGAAAATGGTGTTAAGGTGCGCGCATAGTTTGACGGGGTTTGATCATTAGCGAACGACAAACACCATTACGGGAAGAGTAACCAAAATGAGAGTGCAGATGATAGTGTAAACAGTTTGCTGTAAAATCAAAAACGCCCTGATCTCTAATCATGCA
>JBAXDE010000190.1:0-4592 GCA_037141115.1 Methanomicrobiales archaeon
GATCGATTAGAGTCAGGGTTGTCGAATTTACAGTTGAATCTTTACACTACCTAAAAAGATCATGTGTCAGAAATTCACGTCACTGGATTTACCCGGGTTATACCTCTCGCGTGGCACAGGAGTCTGCGCCGGTGCTGGCGCTATCGTTAGGGTCGGAGCGGGGACCTGAGTGACAACCGGTGCAACTGCCTGGCCCGGCAGGTGGGTGTGGGTCCCGCTGCCCGGGAGGTTGACCCGGGTGGGTTCGGGAGCCCAGCATTTGGGATTATAATTCGTTGTCACATTGCAGTACATACGGGCAAGTGCGGTCATATCATCATTCGAATGCCACCCATCCGTGTCCCGGACCCGGGCCGGGTCGAAATGATCTTCCCCCAGATACTTGTCAAACGTGATGGCGTCTTCAACGCTGATGGACGGAAACGCTGTGGAGAGATACCCGATCGAGACGCCGCCGGTCCGGTCCATCCCGTGGCGGCAGTGGTAGTATATCAGCAGCTTTTTCACTCCCCTGGTTTTCATCAGCGTGTTCATTTCGGAGATAAGATTGGCATAGCTGCAAGTGGTGGCACTGTCTTTTTGCATCTGTTGCAGGATGCATGCATCCTGGCCGGGTGCACAGCTGGCTACCGGTGACTGGACGAGACCTGCGGGCAGCCCGTTGAGAGATCCTTCCGGGATATTCTCCGAACACCAGGCCGGCTTGCCCCCGAATGACCGGTTCTCGGCCTCGAACAGATTAATATTCCCTTCCGTATTCAGGAGACTGATGTCAATGACTTTGTAATCCTTGAGATCGAAATTCTGGAGCTGTGCAGTCAGTCTGGATCCCTTGCGGGTCCCCTTCAGGTAATCCGGGACAAAGTCCTTGTCGTGCTTTAACATCTCATTGATGCCATCGTACGCAAACTCCCATTTCGACGGGTCCCGGCACCCGCCCGAATTGCCGCTGCCGTCACGGACGGTCAGGGGGAGCGGTCCCCTCACCAGGATGTTACCAATCTCTTCATCGATGTCGACAATGCTGGGTCCTGGTATCTGGAGGCGGTTTAATTCCTGGAGATTGTACATGGAACTGCACCGGTCAGAAGAGACCATACCGTCTTCAGATGCTAAAGTCTCTTGTGCGGTTACGAGTCCTGCCAGGAATAACAGGCAGATGAGAAGGATGAACAAATTTTGGAACTTCACACAAATTCTCCCTTGGAAATGAAAAAGGGGTTAGTCCGAGGTTTCCCGGTATTTTTCTGTTAGGCTGTGAGAATTAAAAATGTGTTTATCTTGAATTTTACCCGGTCTTTTTTTCCTGAGCAGGGCCGCAACCATTTTAATAAACGGCTCAATGGACCCTCCACGTAATGATGGAAATGGGAGGCCAAAGCCCAAACCGCCTTCAGTTTCGGTTAAGGGGGCCTACCGTTCGAGAACTCCTTGACGAGCCGCATGAACCGGCAGATGCGATGATTGCTCTTTCTTCCGGTTTTTTCTTCATTGCCAGTTCACGTCACAACAAAGGTTCGCAGCAGATTCTGCAGGTTTATAAGATACCGGTGCAAACCCCCCGGCTGAATACGATCCATCCCGCTGTAAATAACCAGCAATTTAAGACCGCCGGATATGAATGATAAATGATGGATTTTTCTCCTGACTATCGAATAGCAATTGAGGCCTGCCTCCAAGAGCTGAAATGTTACCCCTTAAAAGAATTCCCGGTGGATTATGCAGAGATCCAGACCAACCTGGGAACTGCTTTTGGGACCCTTGCCGAGACTCAGGAGAAAGCAAAGAACTCTCGCCATGCAATTGAAGCCTTTGGAGAAGCCCTCAAAGTCTTCACCCCGGAAGCATACCCCTGGGAAAATGCAATGGTCCGGAACAACCAGGGAAATGTATACATCACTCTTGCGGAGGTGGAAGACAAAATGGGAAATTCTCACCAGGCAATTGCGGCATACACAGATGCCCTGAAGATCCGCACACGGGAACAATCTCCCGAAGATTATGCCATGACAAAGAACAACCTGGGAATTGCGTACCGGACACTCGCGGAGGTAGAAGAAACGGCAAAGAACTCTCGCCAGGCAATACTGGCCGGTAAAGAGGCGCTGGAGGTCCGCACCCATGAAGAGTTTCCTACAGAGTATGCCCAGACAATGGCCGAACTCGGAAAAGCATACCAGACCCTTGCATCAGAGGAAGATAAAGCAGGAAATTGCCAGAGGGCAGTAGAAGCTTACCGGGCAGCTCTTGAGGTATTCACACCGGAAGAGTACCCGGAGGAATATGCCAATACCCAGGACAATCTGGGAAATACGTACCGGACCCTCTGAAGTGTTGACGAGAAAACAGAGAACTGCCGGCTGGCAATTGTTACCTTCAAAGAAGCCCTGAAGATCTTTACTGCCGGACCGTTCCCGGTGCAGTATGCTCATACCCAGTCACACCCGGGAGATGAGTACTGGATTCTTGCCGAAGTGGAGGAAAAAGAGGAGAACTGCCGACGGGCAACCGGGGCATACCGGCAGCGCTGAAAGTCATCACCCTTAAAGACGATCCCTTGCACTATGACCTGTTGCAAAATTACCTGCAGATCCTGCAGACCGGAGATCCCGAAGAGAAGAGATCATAATACCAACTGCAGATCGACACTAAAAATCTCGAAAAAAACGTTAAGGACACCATCCCGCATATCAAAAAAATAATCATCCCTTTTTTATGAAGGGTGATCGTTCTTCTCTGTGATTACTGCGATAGATCCAGTAAAAAAATTATTTCCTGAATGTATTATCACCATAGATGAAGGAACCATCAGCTTCAACCGGTACATAATAACAGGAACTGCCATTAGCGTCTTTTGTGCATAATTTGAGTTGACTCTCTACCGCGCTGTAGGTTCCGGAAAATCCGCCAGCACCCGTGCGGTACTGGAATGTACCGTCAGATTTTAAGGTATACATTACTGAAGAGTCATCAATATTTTTTAGGTAACGGAGATCCCGTCCGTATCGGAACCGGGGTTTGCGCTTGCTGATCTATCTGACGAAGTAGAGCCGCAGATCAAAAGGCACAACACCAGCACACCGCAGAGGTATGCTGGGGGAATTATTTTTACAAAATGCATAGTTCTCCCTACCTTTGGAAAACCTGCCTGCTTATAGTTTCAGAGGTAATATCAGCCTTCAGCAAAACTGCGCGAATCCGGCCTATACCCGGGACAGGATCTAAAAAAAAGATTACTGGTTTTTCTTCAGGGAAAAAAGTGCGAGCACGACAAAGGCTCCACACGCCATGAACGGGAGTGACGCGGATTTCTTTGCAGGAGTCGTTGGTGTTGCCGGGGATAATCCCGCAACAACGGTGGTGGTGGCACCCGCATTTACCGCGGTTGTAACTTCATAATCCTGGTAACCGGCAAGCCGGACCATTATGACATGGCTTCCTGTGGAGATCGCTTTGAGGGTCAGGGGGGTAATTCCCACGAAGTTATTGTCGATAAAGACATTTGCGCCATCGGGAGTGGAAGAGACCGAGACTTCGCCAATGCCGGCTTTTGGCCCGGCTGGCTCCAGAAGTCCACTCACTTCAGATACCGTGTTTGCATACACGGTAACTTTTGCCGTGTAGGGCTGGTACCCTGAAAGAGTGAGCGTAACCGTATGTTCGCCAATGGCAATGTTATTGAGTTTGAGTGAGCCGCTGCCCGGTGTCTGGCCATAATTCGTACCATCGAGAATCACCGATGCGCCACCGGGACTTGAAGAGACATAGACCCAGCCGGAAGTACTTACCGGCATAGGGTTGAGCGTGGCTGAGATCGTCCTTGTTCCCCCGACCGGGACCTCAACAGTGGACTTCCAATCATAGTAGCCTGAACGATCGAGTTCCACAATGTGGACACCGGAAGCAAGTTTGTTGAGCGTAAGGGGCGTGTTTCCGCGGTCCACGCCATCCAGTGAGACTCGTGTGTTGGTAGGATCGGAGAGGATGTACAGCGAACCCGTGGTCTCCAATGGCGAGAGCGGGCAGTAGACATTTGACCGTGTTCCGGTTGATACCGATGTGGTGGTTGTGTACGAGTGGTACCCGTTCATCTGGGCCTCGATCGTGTAACTACCCGGCCAGACATCGTAGATAGTGATGGGTGAATAGCCCCGGTAATTCCCATTGAAAAAGATGGATGCTCCCGATGGGGAGGATTCAACATAGATCGAACCGTAATTCACCGGAACCGGCGTTACGATCGGGTTAAGTGTTGCATACTCGGTTACCGTCTCACCCGGAGTGGGCGAAGTGAGATACCCGTTAAAATTGGTGTAACCGCTTTTTTCAACGGTAAATGTATGATAGGGGGCAGCCGTGGAATAGACCGGCACCGTAAGGGAACCCCCATTGATCACGCCTTTGTCAACACTGTCAAAATATACCCGTGCACCATCCACATTGCACCGGATCTCAATCCATCCCTGGTCACCACCAATCGCACTGATAACCGGGACCAGTAAGAGGCAGAGGACCATAGCTACGAGAATAAGTAGTTTTTTCGTTACTGTTTACAGTGACACCAGAGCTGCTGCTGGGACGAACGGTTCTCC
>JBAXDE010000191.1:0-4579 GCA_037141115.1 Methanomicrobiales archaeon
GCGAGAGGTTGCACCTTCTGCATCTATTGGGATCAAACTGGCAAAGTTAGGTTATGAAGATCCCGACAGGGATTTTCATGCCAGCGTTCATCGGATCTGGTAGGTGATGGATACCTGTGCGCTGACCGTGATATCCCCGGGCTGGATGGGGGTTGGAGCTGCCGATTTCAACATTGCATTCCCGGCTGCGTACTGGTAATTCTCATACAGAACGGGTGAATAACCCCCACTGATGTCGGCACTCTTTACCCCGATGATGGCAGTGCCCATCGCTCCTGCAACCGTGTCAGCATCTGAACGTGCTCGTGCAACTGCTTCTTTTAAGGCTTCTGTGCGAAGCACCTGGGACTGTTCATCCGACAGGAGGAACTGGATGGAACTTGCCTGGTTGATGCCGTTTGCAACGGCAACATCGATGACATCGCCGGTTTTGCTCACATCATGGAGGGTGACGGTGAGGGTGTTGGTAACCCGGTAGGTGCGGACCTTCTGGTCAAGGATGGACTTGGTGGTATCTTCATACACCGGATAGATATTGTAGCCGGTGGTCTTGAGTGCGTCGCGGGGAATTCCAATGGCAACGAGCGCGTCAATCACTTTGGTCATTCTCTGGGCATTGTCCTGCTGTGCGATCTTCACATCAGCATTTTCAGTCTCAACGGAAAACGTGACCTGGGCCCGGTCGGGGGTGCCAATCACATTGCCCGTACCGGAAGCCTGGATAACCTTATCGTTACTGCTGGTGTCTGTGGATGCAGCTGCGGCAATCCCGACACATGCTATCGTCATGAAGACGAGAGCAATCATAAAGAGCGAACGTTTTTCGATCATTTGTTATCACATAACCTTCACATGAAAGGGGATTAAAGATTACTTTGACTGCGAAAAAACCCGTAGTTATGGCTTGAAAAGATTGTGGAGAGATTCAGGGGATCAAATGCCCTGACTGCCAGTTGCTCAGAAAAACAGCGATCTCTCCCAAACTACAATATAATTGACAACAAATAGTACCCCGATTCAGCATGGGAGCAACAATCGTAGAGAAAATTTTTTCTCGAAAATGTGGCAGCGATATACGAGCCGGTGAAGTGGTCATGGCGCCGATTGATGGCGCAATGATTCATGATATTACCGGGCCGCTTGCCATCCAGAAGTTCTACGAGATGGGTGGATCCAAAGTCTTTGACCCGGCACGCGTCATCATGCTCTTTGACCACCAGATTCCGGCAGATTCCATTCCTGCTGCGGAGAACCAGGTGTACATGCGGAAATTTGCCGCAGAACAGGGGATACACAATTATGACATCAATGAAGGTGTCTGCCACCAGGTCGTGCTTGAGAAGGGAAGAGCAGCGCCGGGGGAGATTGTAGTCGGGGCCGATTCCCATACCTGTATGTATGGGGCAGCGGGGGCATTTGCCACGGGTGTCGGTTCAACCGATATGGGATTTGTGCTGAAGTACGGGGCCCTGTACTTCAAAGTGCCCGAGACCATCCGGGCAGAAGTATCAGGAAAATTCCCCAAGCGAGTCGGGGCAAAGGACCTGATCCTCTCGATTGCAGCGGATATCGGGGCCGACGGGGCCACCTACCAGGAAATAGAATTTACCGGAAAAACCATTTCGAAACTCGATATGCCCGGCAGGATGACGTTATGCAATATGGCCATTGAGATGGGGGGAAAGGCCGGCATTGTCGCTCCGGATAAAATTACCTGGGAATACATGAAGGGGCGGCGTAAGATGAAGTCATTTGAACTCGATAGCGATGACGATGCGAAATTTGTGACAAAACGCAGCTACAAAGTCTCGGATATGGAACCTCAGGTTGCTGTTCCGCACAATGTAGATACCGGAGTTCCGGTCAGCAGGGTTGCCGGCACACACATAGATCAGGTCTTCATTGGTTCATGCACAAACGGGCGGTTTGAGGATCTTGCAGAAGCAGCTGAAGTGCTGGGCAAGAAGAAGTTCAACCCAAAAGTCAGGGTCATTATCATCCCGGCCTCCCGCGACGAGTACCTAAAGACCCTCAAAGCCGGGCTCATCGAGAAGTTTGTCAAGGCCGGTGCTCTGGTAGAAGCACCATGCTGCGGTCCCTGTATGGGCGGGGCATTCGGGCTCCTGGCACCCGGCGAGGTGTCGCTGTCCACATCGAACCGGAATTTCAAGGGCCGACAGGGAAGCACGGAAGGCAAGGTATACCTCTGCTCCCCGGCAACTGCCGCGGCAAGTGCAATAACGGGTGTTATCACCGACCCAAGGGAGGTCTGAAATATGCGAGTCTGGAAGTTCGGGGACGATATCGATACGGATGCCATCATTCCGGGCAGGTTCCTGACAATCTATGATCCAAAGGAACTCTCAAAGCATGCCTTTGAAGGCACCCGCGATGAGTATGCAAAGAAGGTGAAGGCCGGAGATATCGTAGTCGGCGGCCGTAACTTTGGCTGCGGCTCTTCCCGCGAACACGCCCCTCTCGCCCTCATTGGCGGAGGGGTGAACGTGGTTGTAGCCCGGTCATTTGCCCGGATTTTCTTTAGGAATTCCGTGAATGTCGGGGTGCTTCCCGTGGTCTGCAAGGATGCAGACAAGATCGCTGACGGGGCAAAGATCACCCTCAATATCAAAAAGGGCATCATCGAAGCGGACGGAAAGCAGTTCAAGACCGAGCCGGTGCCGGAGTTCATGCAGGGCATCATCGATGCCGGCGGGCTTGTTGAGTATGCAAAGAAGTTAAAGGAGGTTCCGGTATGTACAAAATCGCGAGCATAGGCGGCGACGGGATCGGCCCGGAGATCGTAGCCGAAGGAAAGAAAGTATTGGAAGCAGCAGGAGAGCGGTTCAACTTCGATATCCAGTGGACGGATTTCGATATCGGGGCTGACCGGTATATCAATTCACGAAAACTCGTGACTGAGGAAGAACTCGACGAACTCTCCAAATTCAAGGCGATCTATTTCGGTGCAATTGGTGACGAAAGGGTAAAGCCGGGCATCCTGGAAAAAGGGATCCTGCTCGCGCTGCGCTTCCATTTCGACATGTATGTCAACCTCAGGCCCATCAAACTCTTAACCGGTGTCGAGACCCCGCTTGCAGGAAAAACTCCTGCGGATATCGACTTTGTTGTCGTGCGGGAGAACACCGAGGACTTCTATGTGGGGATCGGTTCCCGGTTCAAGAACCACGAGAAGAAGGAGCTCAATGTCATCCGCGACCTGTACAGCGTGAAGTTCGGCCTTGACGTGGAGAGCGATGCTGAGGAGATCGCGTACCAGATCGGCGTTATCACCCGCGAGGGTTCACGCCGGGTCCAGACCTATGCCTTTGACCTTGCCATGCAGCGGGAGAAGAAACTCACATCCGTGGATAAAGCAAATGTCCTCTCTGATGTTTACGGACTCTGGCGGGATGTATTCACTGAGACTGCAAAGTTGTATCCTGATGTCAAGACCGATTTCAACTTTGTCGATGCTGTCACCATGTGGTTTGTCAAGAACCCCGAATGGTTCGATGTCGTGGTTACGCCCAATATGTTCGGCGACATCATCACCGATCTCGGTGCCATGATCCAGGGCGGACTGGGTTTGGCTCCCGGAGGCAACATCAACCCGAAGGGCACATCGATGTTCGAGCCCATCCACGGTTCAGCCCCCAAATACAAGGGCATGGGTGTTGCAAACCCGATTGCCACCATCTGGGCGGGATCGCTTCTTCTCGATCATATCGGCGAGCACAAAGCGGCGGCAGCAGTCGTAACAGCCATTGAACAAAGCATAAAAGATGGCGTGGTCACCAAGGATATGGGCGGCTCGGCCCGGACAACCAAGGCCGGGTCATATATCGCAGAATGCGTTCGTAAGGGACAATGATCCGGTAATCCGGATCTCTCTCTTTTTTTCACCCGAAATTCCGGGAAATAATGCTGCCCCTTGCCCTCAATTACCTGAAATACCGGTGTACTGCGTAATCGACAAAAGGAAGCGTCATATATAGTGCCGTACTCCAGAGTGCCCCTGTCAACGCGATAAGAATGCAGATTACCGAGACCATGGGAACGATAAGATTCCCGATAAGAACTCCCCGGATATATGCAGGCTTGAGCGTTGCCTCAGTGAGCCGGGTGTAGTTGGTTGCGTACCACCACTGGCAGGACATCCCCCTCCCAATTGCAAAGAGGTTTGCCTCAAACACTATCGCGCCCATTGAGGTATGGGAGAAATCCCCGGAAAATGATGTGGAAAAAGGGAGGAGTGCGACAAACATGAGCGTCACAAGGTTAATCCAGATAAATATCTTATCCGGGACCCGCACGGAATGAAACTGCTGGTGCTGGCTGAGCCAGAATGCTCCAAGAATAAGGAAGGCAAGGATATAGTGAAAGAAATCGGTAGTGGCCGACCATTCAACTGAGAATCAAACAGCCGTTAAAGTACGGAAAATTTATCTTAGATCCGGGGAAAATGTGTATTATGCCCCGCCCCCGTGTAATAACCCCAATAACCTGCCAAAACCCCGGCTGTCAATATTATCTCACTGAAACCGGGAAAGACGTGTTAAAAAACGGGAGGAATTGTGCA
>JBAXDE010000192.1:0-4569 GCA_037141115.1 Methanomicrobiales archaeon
AGTGAGACGACGGGGTTGTTCTCAAAGCTGACCCGTGTTTTTCGAGAGGATACGCGAACTGGTTCAATGGACTGCAAAAATTACAGAAAAAATCCCGACGACAACAGAAGAACTCAGAGAAAAGATTGGGGGAATTATTGGAGGGAGCGTGCAATTTCAAAACTGACATGACTTGACCGGTATGAGGGTAATCTACCGGTCAACTCCTGCCATCTAGGTTTCATTCTCGTTATCATCCATTTCCGCAAACAACTCATCGATCGATTCGATGAGGCTGTTGAGTTTATCTCCCGAGAGATCTTCAGTGGCCGTATTCTTCATTCCAATCCGACACCAGTTTTTTTGATGCGGGGACTTAATCCCTAGGGTGAGTCCCGGAATATTTTTAGCGCGCGTTGATCTCTACGAAGTCTGCCAGATCACTCTGGTTTGCCGGATCATCCTCAGACCATCCATAGCATTCATTGAGCATCTGGGCGATGACGTCAGAAAACGTCATATTTCCTCGTTTCAATACGAGCAGCGCCTCATACACCTCGGGATCGATCCGAATCGAACGTCCCTCGCCTGCACGAGGCATAATAACCACTCTGTGGTCACGACATATATAGATTCCCAATAATACGTTTCAACTTTATATCAAAAGGAGAAAAAGGTCGCAAATCAGTGAGATCGGCCGGCCAATCAAATTACCCTATATCCAAAAGATAGGAGGAAAATCGGACCATCAGACAATGCGGATATAGGAAAATGTTGAGTAATCGGTGTAGGCAAATTCCGGTTCGCTACCGTGACATCCGCCTACCCGGCTGATAGTCGGCAGATCGAGGGGTACCCTTGCCACTTCAAGCTGCAGGTTATGATCGGATTTTTTTACAGGAAGCGGCACAAAATCGATCGGGTGCTCTACAATCCCGCCGGGTGTTTTACGGCAGCAGACATGCGTATGCTGGTGCCCGCAGCAGAGATGCGTCAATCCCCGGGCCTGCAGGGCATCAAAAGCCATACCCGCGGTATAATGATACCCGGTGAATGAATCTCCCGGTTCGTGGGACAGCCGCTGCCAGCATTTGAGCCGGAGAGTCTGGGGCCCGAGTTCCAGCGGACCCCCGTGAACAAAGAGCATCCCGTTATCCGACCATTCCATGGGCATCCGTTCAAAGATTGAGAGGAGGGGGGAGTCGCGCAACTGTTCATGGCGGTACATGCTCGCTGCATCACTCCCGCTGACCAGAAGTCCGTGGAGGTAAGCATGATCATGATTCCCCATGACAGAGACGAGTTTGTAATCAGTTGAAAGGGTATGAACCTTTTCAAGAGCTTCTTTTGGGTGATCACCGCGATGAAGAAGGTCTCCGAGATTAATAATCCGGTCTACAGGACCAAAATTCTCTAAAAAATACGGGGTGCGTATACAGGCAGAAAGTGCGGCAATCGCTCCTGCATCGGCATGCACATCGGAAAATATTACGGACCCCATACCGGTTTTACTATGTTGATCCTCCATCCCCTAATAATCCTCTGATGGTCCGGGTTCTGCCTACCCCCATCCGAACCTGAACGGGCCGGAAAGATATGTTCATGTTCGTATGATTCTAAAATTACTGGGAACTAAAAAATAACAATGCCAGCAAGATCCTGGCAGGAGCAATCCGATCTTATGGAACAATTTCTCACTGACTATATCGAGCGAATCCGGGCGGGAATCGATGATATCCCTGACACGACTGCCCATGAGATCGCATCAGCATTCCTTGCATTCCGTTTCGGCCTGTATGCCAATGCGGCCAGGGAATGCACTCACGCTATTGGTTTACTGGGGCCGGGAAAAAATCCGGCACAGCACGGGGCCTATGCTGCGCTGAAAAAAGCGCTTGCTATCGTTCTTGCCAATGCGCAGGATCTGGACATTTCGCAATTTACCGCAGATATGTCATTAAAGTTCGGTGACGAGGAACGCTCGTATATTGCGATCAGGATCGCACCGGATTCCGTTGAAGATCCCGGAACTCTTGAACTCGATAATGCGCTTGTCCTTGTTTATGCAGCAGCCATAGTAGCATCGGAAGAAGATGAGGAAGCCATGGCAGAACACCGGAAATATATTGTGCGACTGCTGGCAGGATATAAAAAAGCGCTCGGAATAGTATAGGAATATTTTTCTTTTCCATGACACGGAGATCTCTTCCGGGTCCCGGGACCGGGTTCACGAATGATACGGATCTTTACTCCCGATGATACCTGATCTACCTGAAATGCCAAAGGATTCTTGTGGCGATCCGGCGAACTATGAGCGATTCATCTTCCAACGTGCATCCTAAAAGGTACCTGTAATGAACAAAACCCAAGAACTCTTAAAAAAATACTGGGGGTATTCAGAGTTCTTACCCCACCAGAAAGAGATCATCGAGTCGGTTATCAATGGCAATGACACGATCGCAATCATGGCAACCGGTGGGGGGAAATCACTCTGCTACCAGTTACCGTCCCTGTACCTTGGCGGTCTCACGATAGTCATATCACCGCTGATCTCGCTGATGAAGGACCAGGTTGACGACCTCAATGCCCGGGGAATTCCTGCTGCTGCCTATAACAGTTCCATGGATTACCGGGACCGGGCGCGGATCGAAAGCGAACTTAAGGACGGGAGTCTCCGCCTGCTGTTCATCTCACCGGAGAAATGCATGCAGCCCAACTTCCTCGATTCACTCAGGGGCGCCCCCATCCGCCTGCTCGCGATCGATGAAGCCCACTGCATCTCGGAATGGGGCCACAACTTCCGGCCGGAATACCGGCAGCTGGCCCAGTTGAAGAAAGTCTTTCCCGCAGTCCCGCTCGTGGCATTGACCGCAACGGCAATTCCCGAAGTGCGCAGGGATATCAGCCAGCAACTCGGCCTGACCGGAGCCCGGGAATTCATCGGCAGTTTCAACCGGAAAAACCTCCAGTACCGGATCATCCCGAAGAAAAACCCGATGGTCTTTCTTGCAAATTATATCGGCCAGCACCGGAACGACTCCGGCATCATCTACTGCATGAGTAAGAAAGAGACCGAGGACATTGCAGCCGATCTCCAGAAACGCGGGTACAAGGCGCATGCCTACCATGCAGGGCTCTCAAAGCAGGTGCGGGAGAAAGTTCAGGACGCGTTCATCCGCGATGCGATCAATATCGTCTGCGCTACGGTCGCGTTTGGCATGGGCATCGATAAACCCGATGTACGGTATGTGATTCATTACGATCTGCCCAAGACCGTGGAATCCTATTACCAGGAGACCGGCCGGGCCGGGCGGGACGGCCAGTTCAGCGAATGCATCCTCCTGTACAGCCGGGGGGATTACACCCGGGTCCGCTCGATGCTGGAGCATGATGATGCCGGTGAAAAGAATCTCCGGCTCTCTCTCAATAAACTCCGGGATATGACCGAGTATTGCGAGACCACCACGTGCCGGCGAAAGTACCTGCTCAATTATTTTGGCGAGGACTATACGGTAGAGAACTGTGCATCGTGCGACAACTGCGATCACCCGCCCGATATGATCGACTGCACCGAACCGGCAACGATGATTGTCGGGTGCATTAAGCAGCTGCCCTCGCGCTTTGGCATCGAATTGATCTCTGATGTGCTCCGCGGATCAAAGAGCATCAAGATCCAGGATTACCATTTGGACAAGCAGCCCGCCTACGGTTCCGGAAAAAATACAGCAAGGCCCAGTACCGGACCTGGATCAACGAGCTGGTCCGTCAAGGTTACCTGGAGCGGGCGGGCGACAAGTACCCGGTGATCGGCTGTACCGGAAAGAGCGAGGAACTGCTCAAGGCACGAGCCACGGTCATGCTGCCGGTACCTGAACGCGAAACCGAAAAGCGTGCGCCCGTTGTCTCTCTGGAGAGTGCCGGAACAGAAGATACCGGACTCTTCGAGCGCCTGAAATCCCTCAGGAAGGCAATCGCCGACCGGAAAGGTGTTCCGCCCTACGTCATCTTCCCGGACAAGAGTCTTCACGAGATGGCCTGTTTCCGGCCCGGGGACCGGGAGAGTTTTTCCACAATATCCGGCGTGGGGGAATACAAGCTGGAGAAGTACGGGCCGGAATTTATGGAAGAGATCCGGAAGGGATGATCCAGGAAAAAGGATAGGGACAAATCTCTTCCATTCAGAAAATCGGGAAACTGTATCTGGCATCAGGCTCCACAAAAACCATCGCTCATGTTCATGTGCCAAAAGGGGGGTACCCCGTCTCGCGCGGGAAAGGGGGAGACTTCACGTTGCATATTTTGAGCTAGCCCACTCCTGAGGAGCCTCGCTAGGCAAATAGGTAAGGGAATTACGGTCCCTGAACCGCCGCGGGGGCGCCCCGTCGGGGGCGGCGGCGTTCATCGTATTTGGGGTATGGGGGCATCAGCCCCAATATTTTTCTCCGTAGCATCCCGGGGTTCAGATTCTGATCGTATAACCATCTGGATATGGGATTGAACTGCCCCGATTCAGCTAATATATAATAAAAAAATTCCGTGACTATCTACACTGACCCCAGAGCTACTGATGGGACAAACGGTTCTCCATTA
>JBAXDE010000193.1:0-4560 GCA_037141115.1 Methanomicrobiales archaeon
CTTTCGGTTGAATAATAATTGTGGAGATCTGGTTTTTACTGCGGATTGTGGGATCATGATGTATCTGCATACCTGGTGATAGCCCGAATAATGTATCGGATGGGAAGAAAAAACTCAATCCCAAAACGCGTTGATAATTTAGGGGTTTGAATTTCATTGCAACCAGATTTTCACAACCCGAAACAAATCATCTATTTTGGTGAATGTCAGATCCTCTTAATCGGGGAAAAAAGATGAAAGAGTCATTTACATGACTTCAATAATTTCCTGCTTACGGAGTTCAGTCATTTTCTTATTGACAAAGTACTGGGTAACTACTCCCAGGACTGCCGAAGCGATACCCAAAAGGGTCGAGTACACGATTGTATTTTGTGCATCTGCTGCATTCAGCGGGAAATCCGGTACACTGCTTACAATGATGATGTAGATGCTGGCCCCGTAGAGTATCAGGCCAAGAGCGGTGACAAAGAAGGGAAAGACAATCACTTTTCCGAGTGCCTCCCGCTCATTAACATACACATCGATAATGATGCCTATGGTTGTAACGAGCCCGGCTACTATCAGCCATTCGATTGACCCATAGATGAATGTCATCAGGTACAGCACAACGCCATTGCTCGAGTCAGAGGAGTAATACTTCAGAATGTTGATAAATCCTGTTGTAAACCCGATAATGATTAGAAGAATTGTCGTGGAGTAGGTAATAAACGAGAATCGTCCTCGTGAAAGGGACAATCGCAGGGCATCCAGTACACCATGGACGATCTCGTCAAACCCGAATCCTTTGTAGAGCATGTAACAACCAATCACACCAACGACAATGATGGTCGCAGTTCCCGGGTATCCCAGCAGGTACGCGGAGGCATAGAGCAGCATCGCAAGCCCGAGCGGGATGAAGATCATGCGTGAGATCTTTGGATCATCGAATAATTTCTTTAAAATATAGTAGGTGCCTTCGAGATTGGGCATCTGGTTGACAATAACCCGGGTTATGCTGGTGACCGGAATTTTTGACTGAATGATGGGCACTACATACTCATCTTCAGCGCCATCAGAAACCAGTATGCAGTTTGTTGCCTGGGTCTCCTTTACTACCTGTTCTAATGAGATGGCAATCCTGCGATCGCCTTCGATCATATGCAGGTGATTTCCCGCTATCACTGCAATGGCAGTATCTTCGCCTTTTGCCGTGAGTTCGTCGTAGATCTTAACTGCCATGAAGATCGCATTGACATCCGAATCTTCAGGGTCAGCAAGGGCTAAGGTGTTAGCTGCTTTTACTGTCGCCGCTCGCCCAATGACCGGACTGTCTATCTTTCCTTTCCAGCCGATATCATCGTCACGATCGACACTCAGGACCAATGTCCGCCCTTGCGTCATTACTTATATAAAATAGCAGTAAACCTATTAAACCGTTACTGACGTAAGAAAAGAACTTAAAAAAAAATTAGATGAGTTTTGAACGCTGGAGGAGTAAAATATCGTCGGTGGTAAGTTTTTCTCCGGCCCGGAAATTCTTAAACAGGCTCTCTGCTTCTTTCCTGACCGCTTTTTGTTCTTTGGTGACTTTGACTTTCTTGGTCTTCTTGCGCAGACCGGAAATGACCTTATCGTAGTCGCGGAGTTCCTTCTGGCAGGCTATGAAGAACTTGTGTTCGGAATCTGCTGCTTCCTGTGCTTCGACAAAACTCTTGTGCGCTGCATCGGCAGCTTCGCGCGATTTGTCAGCCTTGCGGTAAGACTCAACCATCAGGTCGTGGTGCTTCTGGGCAAGTTCGGCAACTTCAGTGACTTTTGCATGCAGATCTGATGCCTCTTTGCGAAATTCGCGGGCTTCAGTGATCTTGGTGCGCATCTCCTTGTTCTGCTCGAACTCGGCTTCCTGTTCCCGCACCTGGCTCTTCATCTGCTTGATCTTATCGATCAGTTCGCGTTCTTTATCGGTGGTGAAGACCTCAGTCTGCTGGCGGTACTCCATAAGCTCGATCTGCTTCTGGATCTCCTTGGTGCCACGGCTTTTTGCAGTGCCATGATCCTTTTTAAACGATTCAATATCTTCAAAGAGGACGTTTGCCTTATCATTGAAATCGTTGCGCTGGGCCTTGACATCAAGGACATCCTGGTTGTATTTGTCCCGGAGATCCTTGTTCTTCTGCGCCTCTTCTACATATTCCCGTGTCTGGTTGTTGAGGGTATTTCTTTCGCGGGCGAACTTGCTTGCAGATGCATTGAGTTCATTGCGACGGTTTTTGTGTTCTTCAGACTCGGCAAGAGTCTTCTTTCTCTTTTCCATAAGGTCATTCAACATGCGTTACAGCTCCTCATCAGATTCTCCAGTCCGGGAGGTGCATGAAGAATTTGTGATATTTTTAACAAATAACCGGAAATTTGACTCTTCCGGGTTACTCAGATACAAACTCTGCATGCAGGATGCAGGGTGAAAAACATCAGAAAATGTGTATAGCGTAGAATTCAGTGAAGACTTCAAAAGGAAGTCTTTGTTCAACACTCGGTTCATGATGTTCAGCTCCCAATACCCAGGTGCCACCTTGCAACAAGGTGCTACCTGTATCCTCCCCGCGAAGGATAGATCAAATGTACTATATTTGAAGGAGTGAAGAATTATTAAGTGTTTCGCCGTTTTTCCCGGGGAGAAGAACCGGGTTTACCCCCCGGAAAATTTTGATTTAAAAGGATCTTTACAAAAAGGATGTTGGTAGTTGGATCAGGCCAACATTTACCCTGTATCACTTGAAAGTTTTGGAGTTTTTTAGATAGTAATTATTTCGGTATGATCAACCGACCCATTCAAGAACGCCGCCGCCACTGGGCTGGTCCCTGCCGCTTCTCTTGCTCTGGGGCATCTCAACCGCTTTGGGGTTTGAACGCTTGTTCTCAATATCACTGACCATGGTCTTGTAGGATTGGCGTGAACCGAGGATCTGCGCGCTCTTGACACCGGTCATGATAGCGAGTACACGGATTTTACCTTCCATGTCAGCACGGACGCGGGCACCCCAGATGACATCTGCGTGGGGGTCGAGCTCGTATGTGAGTGAGGTTGCTACTTCTTCTGCATCCTGTAAGGTTAAGTCAGTGCCGCCGGTGATGTGGATCAGGCTGCCGGTTGCGCCACGGTAGTCGATATCGAGCATCGGGTTGCTTAAACATTCGCGAACTACACTTTCTGCCTTGTTCTGCTGCTTGCTCTCTCCAACAAGCATGACTGCAACGCCGCCCTTTGACATGATGGCACGGACATCTGCGTAGTCGATGTTGATGAGTGATGGTTCGGTGATGGTTTCAGAAATGCCCTTTACGGTCTCACCAATGAGCTGGTCCATGACTGAAAATGCCTGGCCGAGTGGTAGGTTCGGGACGAAATTCTTCAACCGGTTGTTGTCAAGAACAATGACGGAATCTGCTGATGCTGCAAGTGCTTCAAGACCTTCTTCTGCACGGATCAGGCGGGCCTTTTCTACCTGGAATGGGTAGCTGACCATACCGACGACAATTGCGCCCTGTTCTTTTGCAATGGATGCGACAACGGGTGCTGAACCGGTACCTGTTCCTCCACCCATACCTGCTGTAATGAAGACAAGGTCGGCGGATTCCAGGATTGCCTCAAGGGTGGGGCGTGCCATCTCAGCTGCACGTTTACCTACATCGGGATATCCCCCAGCGCCGAGACCCTTGGTTAAGGATTTCCCAATCAGGATGCGTTTGTCGGCCTGGATCATGTCCAGGTGCTGCTTGTCCGTGTTGATTGCAATCGTCTCTGCACCGGATACACCCATGTGGTGGATACGGTTTACGGTGTTGTTGCCTGCGCCACCGCATCCGATAATAACAATCCGTGGCTGACCGCAGAAATCATCGTCAAGTTCATTTGCATTGTTGCCCTTTTTGATCTCTTTCTCAAGATCTGCATTTTTTAAAGCGTCGTTAATTATACTCTGCATGTTTACCCTCTCAAACCTTGAATGAAACCTGGTCGCTCTCTTTTAAGACACGATTTGCACGTTTTTCAACAAGTTCGCGGACCGCGGCCCTGACAGCCTCAGAGATGTTGGGATATTCTCCCGTTTCCACCATCTGTTGGAGCAGATTGATCTGCTGTTCGGGCAACCGGAGCGTGATTCTTTGCATCATTTTACCTCACGTTTCTGAAATATGTCTGCTAATTGTCATGCATATGTCAGACAATTAGTGTCTTAGTGTCTGACTTAACCAGATGAATCTAAATATACCATATAGGTATAAAAACCTTCTTCTTTGATTGTCTGGCATTCTCAAAACGCATTTAAGACCGGTAAACATAGTATTCTGGGAAAAAAGGGATTTTTGTGGCTGTTGACTTTCCAAAACGCGTGATTCACGGGGGAACCGGTAAGCGCCAGCTCGAAAAAACCCAAAAAACGGTGCTGGATTTCAGCGCGAGCATCAATCCATATCCCCCCCGGTTCTCCTGGCACTGCGATCCGGCATTTATTTCTTCATATCCTGATGATTCCTATATTGAGCTTAAAGGACAAATCGGGAAAATTTTTCACCGCAAAC
>JBAXDE010000194.1:0-4548 GCA_037141115.1 Methanomicrobiales archaeon
GCGAAGATTCTACACTAAAAAAGGATTCCAAGGCATGATATAGATAGTTACAAAATTATTTCTTTTCTGTCAGATCAACCGGGGCAGCAACCGGTTTACTCCTTTTTCTCCAGTGATAAATGCCGTAACCTATGGCACCGAGAATAATGAGTGGGAGCAGGGTGAAGAATATGATAATAATTCCGGCAATCATGCCAAAGAATCCGGCAATCCCTTCATTGATGATAGTAACAAAGTTGTACCCGGTCTCGCCGCCAACCGGTTCGGGTTCCTGCAGGCTGACTGAAATTGTCGACATATCTATCCGGCTGTTCAGGTATTTCAGACGCCCCTCAAGCTGGTTCAGCTGTGTCTGGACGCGATCGATCTGCTGCTGGATCTCGATCACGTCACTGACCTTTACCGCTTTTTTCATAATCTCGTTGTACTGGGCAAGCTGGTTCAGGTATGAGGTTTTCTGGGCCTGAATGTCAACATATTCCTCGGTCACATCCTCTCCCTGTGTAGAGGAAGATTTGACCGTACCGATATCTTTCACACCAGTTAGTGCGCTTTCGAACTCTGCCTGGGGGATACGAATCACAACTGAACCGGAGAGCCGGTTATTGTAGCCTTTCTGGACATTGGTTGAGCTGATATACCCGCCTTTTTGTGCAGCAATATTTTTTAGTGTCTCAACTGCCCCGGGTACATCCTTTACTTCGAGAGTAATCGATGCAGTTTTGATGATCTTTGTTTCAATGGCAGATCCCGATCCCGCTGCTGTTGGTGCCATTGTTGACACTGGCATCGGGACTGCACTGCCTGCATACGACATCTTTGCCTCAGTTGCGTAGCGGACATTGGTGTCGGACCCCGAGTCTGCCTGCGGGGAGGCTGGACTCCCGGAAGAGAGACTCGTGCAACCGGTTGCTACCACCAATGCTATGCACACCATAAGGAGTGCAATGACTTTGAAGTTCATACAAAGAGATGGCACGGGGAATATAAAAGTCAAGCGTTGACTGCGATTTTATTGGTAGTTACTTGAGATGCGAATAGGTTTTTTTTAAAGAGAGGGATTGACAGATAAGCTAACTTTCTGGTTATATGAATAAACCCGCAGGGTTTTACGAATTTAATATACCCGCTGCTGATTTTGTATCAGTCTGTTCCATTATTGAGGATGGATCTGAAGCATCCAAATGAAAGGTGAACGTTCATGTTTCCCAAAAAATCTGTGATACTATTTGCCGCAGGCTGGATGATTCTTGCACTTGTCGCACTACCGGCACATGCATCGGCTTCACCTCCTTTACAGACCCCGGCAACAGTCATCATCGAGTCCTTCCCGATCTTTGAAAATCAGCTCACGGTACGGCAGGCACATATCGCATGGCTTGCTGCAAAAGATGATGCAGAGATGCAGACAACTGTTGCATATCTCCTGGCACTCAATGGTTCGACCACAACACTTGTATCCATCCATGAAAATTTCCGGCATTTGCAGGTACATGTCAATATGGCTGATTCCCATAGAACACTTGATGCCACATTGCAGGACTATCGCACAATTTCCCAGTCATTCCGTGATGAGACTGCAATCCAGATGAAAACTTCACACGGAATTTATGGGTCCCTTCGCCAGTCAACGCAATTGGCACTTGAGACCAGTGACAAAGTAAGATCATCTGAAACACAGTACTGGAATATCCGCAGGCAGACCGATCTTGCAGATTTTGATCATCGGGTGGAACGGGCTGGCGCGATGCTGGCAACTTTACGGGGTAATGGCTATGAAATTACCGCAGCACAGGAAAAACTTACGGAGATCATTACAATGCGCAAAGAACTTGCAACCGCTCTCATTACAAGGGATAATTCCGGTATCGAACGAACCCATAAAAAAATCCACACGGTCTCAATCGGATTTGCCCAGACCGTACGAGGACTCCGGATAAATGTGTCTCAGGATACAATCTTCCGACAAAATATCGACCAGGGCAGCGCAGTGATGTTCCGGGCGAGTGCACTAAATGCATATTTGAAAAAGAATATTATGAATAACAGTTCTTCGGAACATTTCGTTTCGGTCGGCACTGCCCAACTGGTGGATGCAACATCCCGGCTTGATAACGGCAAGATAGAGGATACGAAAGATACGCTTCTGCAATTCCGTTCAACCGTCCAGTCTCTTCGTGACACGTATCGTTCCATTCTTATCAGAGAAGATCTACCCCAGCCGGTTGCACAGGGTGTTCTGTCCATGGCACAGGAACTGGATATTACTTCGGCCCGTATGCTGGTCCTGAAATAATGAAGATTACTACGGTTCGTTATGGGGATTACTCCCATGGGTCCAAAGAGATTGATCTTTTTTTAATAGTGTGTTGGTGACACGAAAACAGTACGAAAACGATCTCACCATCAAGTATTGACTTGAGGTCAGGTCCGGAATGGGAAAATTAAGGTTACCTAATCACTGAAAAAGATGTGATGATTCCGTAAGAAAGGGATTACATCCATTCACTATCCGAACTAAAATTTCCCTCATATCTTTTGAGCGTACGAGAATTCCTGAACCAGAACGTATTTTTCTCGGATTGAACACTATAATCGTTTGTAATTTGCGATTTTAGCTCTTCAATCAAAGAAGGATTTTCTGAGTTAAAAAAGGAAAAAATTGCATGTCTGAAATGCAAGATAAAAAAGTTATACCCATTGCAGAATGGGAAGAGGCGGTATGCGCAATTCCGATGTGAATTCATTCCTTAAAAAAAAAGACCATAGACTTTTTCATGTGATGGATGGAAAAAGATCAGTTATCTGTTTCTCCGGATAAAAAGTTTGAACAACGACAAGTACTCCGGCCCTGAAATGGTGTGTGTCGATACAGGATGAATAACAGAGAATGGGCAGCACCCCCAATGGAGTCGGGACCTTTTTTTTAAATGAATGAAATGCAAAAAAATTATGTGATTCCAGACATCACGTCATCATCTTTTCCTGACTGGTAATCGGGGTGAACTTCCTGCCGTGCAAAGAGCGCAAGGATGAGGATGACAATGGCAATAATAAACGAACAGAAGAAGGCAAGATCAAATCCTGAAGTGATCAGTTGCAGTTTGATATTGTTCGGAGAGAGGTTCGTAACCCCGTGCATACCGGCAAGAGCCTCAATACCCTGGATGAATACCAGATTGGCAAAGGCAATGCCGAGAGTCAGGGGTGCAAAGCGCTCAAGGCTGGTAAGACTGGAGACCATGCCCTGGTATCCTTTTCCCACCGAGTTCATGATCATATTTGAAGCCGGGGTGATCATGAGGCCCAGACTGAACCCAATCACGAGCAGGCAGAGGACCACAAATCCGGTGGGAGTACCCACCCGGAGCAGAGTCATCATATAAAATCCGGCTACAAGGAAACAGCCTGCGGCAATGCAGAGCACTCTCCCGCCGACCCGGTTATAAAGTATGCCAGCGAGAATACCCGAGACCATCATGGCCACCGAAAGAGCGGTTAAGATCAGTCCGGCATCCGATGGGCCATATCCTTTGACATACTGGAGGTAGAACGGGAGGAGGTAACTGATACCGGCAAAGCTGAAGAAGACCAGGGACATGATAAGGTTTGTCAGCAGGAAATTCCGGTTCTTGAAGAGGCGGAGTTCGAGCAATGGGTCAGAGACCCGGAGCTCGTGCCAGACAAAGTACGAGAGCGTGATGATGGCCAGCGCGAGAGTACCAAGAATGACCGGGGAGTTCCAGCCAAGAGCAGTGCCTTCGGATACCGCAAAGAGCAGTGAGGCAAGTCCGGTAAAGATCAGGAATGCTCCGGCTTTGTCAAAGTTTGCAGGTTTGTCATGAGGCGTGGTTTTCTGGATGACCTTTGCACCGAGCAGGATTGCAACAATTCCTACCGGGACATTGATTAAGAAGATCCAGTGCCACGAAAGGTACTGGGTAAGAACTCCGCCAATGGTCGGACCAATCGCAGTCCCGAGCGCAGCAACCGTCATGATGATCCCCATGGCTTTTCCTTTCTGCTGCATTGGTATGTACGCAGTGACCATGGCCGGTGCAATGGCGGTGATCATGGCGCCGCCTACGGCCTGGAATGCACGTGATCCTATGAGAACGGGAAACGAGTTCAGGAGGTCGGGGAGGAGAGCGCAGGAGAACGATCCAATGGTAAAGATCACAAATCCTGAAATGAAGACTTTCTTAAACCCGATTCCATCGGACAATTTGCCAAAGATAAGAACACAGCCGGCCATCACCAGCAGGTAGATGGTCGACACCCAGCTCACGGTGCTTGTCGAGATATCGAAGACTGAAGATATGGTTGGCAGTGCAATATTGACAATCGTCCCATCCAGTGCCGACATGAATGCGGCAAGAGAGATGGAGATGATCAGGAGATTGAATCCTTTGGTATCCGTTTCCTGACGGTTATTTTCCATGCCGGGATAATGGGGGGGCGGGTTAAAAAAAGGAGTGGTTCCTGAATTAGATGATTTTTTGTATCCTCTCGAAAAAGTGGGGGAAGGTATAAATCCGGTCACAAATA
>JBAXDE010000195.1:0-4543 GCA_037141115.1 Methanomicrobiales archaeon
AAAATTGGATTGGCGTTTTCGCGTTTAGTGGATCAAAAACGAATTGGCGAAAACACGATCTCGCCATCAATATCAAGATCTTTGAAACCAGCAGAGGAAAACTCACGTTTCCAGATCTCGTTCAACTCCTGCGGCAGGGTTCCTGTCCCCGTACTCTCGAATGCGTTGATGCGCCCATGTAACCTGAGTTCTTCAATCTTGAACGTGGCCCCTTTGGGAAGAATTAGCCCGGAGAAATCAGTTATCTGATCTACAGAGATGATCTTCTCTTCAGATTCAGTCACCTTTTCAGTAACCACAGGTACCGTAGGTAACCCTTTTTTTGCAGGATTTTTTCTAAGGGCCGCCTTGGGATCCTCTTCAAAGATCTCAATTATGGGTTCATCTTCAAGAGGTGTTGGACCCGAATGGACTGCTTGATTTACAGGGGTATTTTCAAGAGGTTTATGCCCAACATCATCAATTTCCCGTGGTAAAAAATCATTGACGTCCGGTTCAGCAACCTTTTGAGAGGGAGAAGGGGGTGATTCCGATGCCTGATTAGATGTTTCAGGTATTTCAGGGATCTTGTTGAGCAGTTTTCCTAAGGAAGCATGTATGTCATTTTCCGCAATACCCGTCTTCTCTGGCCCGGGTGCCGGGGTAATATCATCATTACGGGGTTGTGGAAGTTCTTCAAACAGGTTATCCAGAAAAGGGATGGACTTATCATCTGAGGGTAAAGAACCCGGTAGATTTGGGATTACCGATGTTTCAGAAGGGGGGATTGGTCCATTGCGCAGCTCTTTTTTTGCCATACCTAATTTTTTTAACAGTGCTGAAAAATCACCGGCATTGGATCTATTCTTCTCATCAGGAAGAGATACAGGAGAGAGCACGGGCCCTTTTTTTTGATCAGGTTCATCTTTTTTCTTGATTCCACCGATCATATTTAAAAGCGCATTGGCATCATCGAGAGCTTCATCGGTATCCTTGTTCAATCCAGACATCACCTTGGTTGACTGGTTATTTTGAAAATTAATTACATAACTCAGGCAAAAGATAGTTTTGCCTATTAGTATATCTAATCTTTGAGTAATGAGTTGAACAAATTTTCACGGGATTGGTAGAATGAACCGCGTCACATGGTTTTTTTCGGACATATTCACCCATGAATTTCATCCTGAATGCTTTTTAGTACCACCCTTATGAGACCCAGCTGGGCATCCGAAGTAGTAAAAACACACAGGAAGAGATCCCCGCAGGGCACAATGATAAATTTATTCTGCCCGGTTTCCAGGATCAGTTGATCAAGGTCCCCCACTTTCATTTCCTGTGCAATCTTTGCACCAGCCCGCATCAGATCTTCTGCCAGTGCTGCGACATGTTCAAAATCTGCATCACCAATAGACTGAACGGGGAACCCCTCAAAAAACGCTGAAACTGCAATAACACCGGGCTGACGGACAATTTTCCTGAGTTTTGTCTCATCCAGAAGTGCCGGAATAGCGGGGGGGTATTCATCCGGGTTTCCGTTTTTTGAGAGAGGGAAGAGAGGAGCAGATGCTCTTCCTCTGCAATTTTTAATGCATTGTCATACTCATCCTTACTGTATCTTCGCAGGTTAAACACCTGATCCGGACCGTTTTTAGATGAATCCATCGTCAGGTACTTGAGAGATTCCTTACCGCGGAATGTAATATCACCGGTTTTAAAATAGGCTGCTTTAAGGTTTCCATTCTTAGTCAGGATGAATCCATGACCCGCGCCAGTCTCGATCTCGATTGCACCGCAAAATGCCATCAGATACTCGATCAAACCATCTGCCTGAGGGTTTGTGATGGTACCTCCGTCGGCTCCTGGGGGAAATCTCATAAATGGGAAAAGGAAAGGGGATCAGAGTGCTGCAACGATACGTTCTTTATTCTTTTTTAACTCGTACCGGATTCTTCCAACATTAGAGGTGGTATCTGCAACAATTGCAATCAATTCATCGGCGGAAAGGGGAGATAAAATAATGGGTCCTTTTTCCAGTTCAACAAGCATCTGCAAAAGTTCACCTTTCCCCAGAGTATTGCCCATTGCTTCGGAAGTGCCAAGACCGGTTGAAGCCATTGCACCCAGTGCCTCGATATCGACTTTCCCCGATACAGCACTCTCAATAACAAAGCCGTCCCGTCCAACCACAACTGCAGCTGAAACCCCTTCAACTTTTAAGAATTCCTCTAATAATGGTTTTAGCATACGTTCACCATGTGATAATTAATTTCTCTTGCTCTTGTTATATTAAAAGGTTAGTCTTTTATCTCCTGTGTATAGCAAAATGATTGATATTTTGGCTAAAAAACGTAATTCTTGACAGTTTTAACCAGTTAATAAAAAAACTTAAATAAATCCACACAATTTGCCTGAAAATAAATAACAGAGGGTGAAAGAAACGGATGGAATAACCCATCATGAACGAAAAGAAAGTATATACACGAGTGCAATTACATTAGAACATAATGCAACTTCCGAGGGGTACATTCCGAGAGATCAAAAAGAATGAACGGGTCAGTTCCATACTCGACGAATTTGAGCAGACGAGATTTTCCGGGATCTGCAATATCTCATCCGAAGAAGTGAGCGGAACATTAGTCTTCAAATCCGGAAAATGCATACTGGCAAAAATCCAGAATAAATCAGGAGACGGGGCCTGGGATGAACTCAAGAAAATGAGCCATAAGGAAGTCGATGCAGCCCTGTCAAGTCTGGATGAGGCACAGGTCCAGCTTGCACTGGAGTTCAACAAGGCCTGTCGCATTGTAAAAGCGGGTAAGACCACCCCCGTTTCTGAACCCATTTCACAGAAATCTGCACTTGTCGCAGATACTGAACCTGGAAAGAAACATTTCCCTCACGCTCACAGTTCAGCTGCCCTGGTGAAACCGTATTCAGGTTTTGAGAGCCACTCACCTGGAACAAACCCCTTATTACGGCATTCATCCCCACCCATCATAGCCACATCGCCAGCGAAAAATGTTATTCCCCCGCTACACCCACGCCCTCATGCACCCCCTCAAGAGTTAACACAAGTTGAACCATCATTACCATCTCCAGGTACCTTCACACCACAATCACCTGAGCAAAATAAGCCCGATCAAACTGAAACCCCGGATCATGATTCAAGTAATTTTGAAAAGGATATTGATACCTTTGACTCGCTTGACCTTGATAATGTGACCGATAAGATCCGAAACGATTGCAAATCCATGATAAAACAACTGCAGCTCGAACACCTGATGGACCGGTAAAAGTGTGAGGGAATAAAAAATCATGGATAATTCATTGAATGTATTCGGCTCACTGTTGCCGGTAATCCTCATCGGAATATCCCTTGTTATACTTATTGCAGTTGCATTTTCTATCTACATGTCAAGAACGAAACAGTTCCATGAACAAGAGAACGCTACAACCTCTCCGCCCCCTCATCACCACTTCGATTACCAGCCGGAAACAAAACCCGAATACGTACTCCCGTCAACAGCCAGACCCACCCCATTTGTCCGGGTGGCTGAAGTACCTAAACCAAAAGATATCGATTTCACCACCACATGTAACAACATGACAGAAAGTCTCGTTGCGCTGTCAGAGAGATATACCTTGGATAATTTCACCATTGCAACGGCAGATTGTCTGATATTTGAATCAACATCCGGTGATGCTGCCCGGAACGATGCCGCAATATACAGCGAACTATTCAAAAAAAATCCACTCGCTGAAACTCCGGGCATAACACTGTTCGGACTCAACCATAAAGGATCGGACCTCATCGGCATCATCCATACAGAGATCCCCCTACCTCAAAGCACCAGGTATCAGATTGAAACAGATTTAAAAGTTATTTTGAACCATTGGGTATAAAACGAATGAGAGTATAATGGGGTAATCTTATATAAATCAAACAGAAATACCTATCACCATAAGGTGTTCAATGGTCAAGGTCTACACAATCGCTTCGGGAAAAGGAGGTACGGGAAAGACTACCGTTTCTGTCAATCTCGGAACGATGCTCGCCCAACTCGGCAAAGAAACCTTTCTGATGGACGCTGATATCGGCATGGCTAATGTCGGTCTTATCCTCGGCCTGCAGGATGCTCCGGTCACCCTTCATGAAGTTCTTGCAGGAAAATGCAATATCAATGACGCGATATACGAAGGTCCGGCAGGGCTTAAGGTAATCCCGAGTGGTATCTCCCTCCAGGGATTCCAGCAGGCAGACCCGGATAAAATGCGTGATGTAATGACGGAGATTGTCAAACGCTGTGAATTCCTCCTGATTGATGCACCGGCCGGCATCAGTAAGGACGGCGTTGTTCCACTCGCTATTGCGGATGAAGTGATTCTCGTCGTCAATCCTGAACTCTCCTCCATTGTCGATGCGCTCAAGACAAAAATTCTCACCGAAGTTGTTGGCGGACATGTGCTCGGATCAATCATCAACCGTGTTGATTCGGATAAGTCCGATATTATGTATCCCCTCCAAAAAATAGGGCAAACCAACCTTTCGGGTTTACTGGCAAAT
>JBAXDE010000196.1:0-4540 GCA_037141115.1 Methanomicrobiales archaeon
CTACTAATATCTGATGGATATCTATGTTTTCAAAATTAACCTGACGGCAGTGCAGTCAATAGTGGCATTTTTCCGGATCTGATCCACCAGTTCATGGGCAATCTTCCGGAGCGTTTCGTCACCAAGGATCATGACTGCACTGTCATTGACCTCAAGAGCTTCATAGAAGGCCAGTTCCGCTTCCGTAAGCCCGAGATCCTGGCCCCGCTTATCCGCTTCCCGCAGTTCCTTTGCCAGCCGGATAAGCTCCTCGATGACCTCAACGGATTCAATGGCCCGGTTCTTGTACCGGTGGATGGTCTCTTCGAGCATCCGTTCAAAGGAACGGGACTGGACGAGCCGCTTCTTCTGCCGGGTCCGGATCTCATCATTCAGGAGTTTTCTCAAAAGTTCTACTGCTACGTTCTTCTGCGGGAGTTCCCTGACTTCTGCGAGGAATTCTTCTGACAGGATCGAGATGTCCGGCCTCTTGAGACCGGCAGCAGAAAAGATGTCGATGATCTGGTCGGACACGATCGCCCCGCTGACAATCTGGCGTATCGCGTGTTCCATGTCCCAGGTCCGGTCTGCCTTTTCACCATCGCTATCGAATTTTACCAGCGCGGTTCGGACGGCCTGGAAGAATGCCACGTCGTCCCGGATCTTTATTGCTTCATCGTGCGGGACCGCAAGGGCAAAGGCTTTGGAGAGTTCCGTAACTGCGCCAATGAACCGTTTCTTCCCGTCTTTTTTGCCAAGGATAACGCTCTGGGCAACCGGCAGGAGCGCAAGCCGGCGTTGCGGGTCTTCCCAGTCCGACCAGTCAAAGCCGTGGAAGATACCGCAGCAGATCTCGTATTTCTCCTGCATGACTGCGACTGCTTCTTCCTGGTCGATTGCGGTCTTGCCGGTGCCCCCGTTTTCGGTATAATTGGCGATCGCTTTCCTCAGTTCATCGCCAAGACCAATGTAATCGACAACCAGACCACCCGGTTTGTCATTGAAGACCCGGTTGACCCGGGCGATTGCCTGCATGAGGGTATGTCCCTGCATTGGTTTGTCGATGTACATGGTGTGGAGCGGCGGGACATCGAAGCCGGTCAGCCACATGTCGCGGACGATGGCGATCTTCATCGGGTCATCGTCCTGCTTTGTCTTCTGGAAACGCTTGGCAAGTTTTTCCCTGCGGGGCTTGTTCCGGATATGCTGCTGCCATTCCAGTTCATCGGTTGCCGAACCCGTCATGATGACCTTGAGCAGGCCCTTGTCATCCTCATCAGCATGCCATGCCGGGCGGAGCCGGATGAGTTCTTTGTAGAGATCGACACAGATGCGCCTGCTCATGCAGACAATCATTGCTTTGCCCTCAATGGCCTCCTGCCGCGTTTCGTAGTGTGCTACGATATCCTGTGCAATGAGTGATACCCGTTTTTCGGTCCCGATAACAGCTTCGAGTGCTGCCCACTTGGACTTGAGATCCTCTTTCTTCTTGATCTCTTCTCCTTCGGTGATCTCTTCGAACTGGGGGTCGATCTTCGGGCGTTCTTTCTCATCGAGATAGATCTTCGCAAGCCGGCTCTCGTAATAGATCGGGACGGTGGCCTTGTCCTCGACTGCCCGCTGGATATCGTAGATGCTGATGTAGTCCCCAAAGACGTGCCGGGTGTTCTTGTCTTCCTTCTCGATAGGAGTGCCGGTGAACCCGATGAAGGTTGCCCCGGGGAGTGCGTCCCGGATATGGCGGGCGAACCCGTCAATGAAGTCGTACTGGCTCCGGTGGGCTTCGTCCGTGATAACGATGATGTTCTTGCGTCCGCTCAATTCGGGATATTTACCGCCTTTCTTCTCCGGGAAGAATTTCTGGATGGTCGTGAACACGATCCCCCCGGACCCGACTGCGAGCAGTTTTTTCAGGTTATCCCGGTCGGTTGCCTGCACCGGCTTCTGCCGGAGGATCTCATGGCAGCGCGAGAAGGTCCCGAAGAGCTGGTCATCGAGGTCGTTCCGGTCCGTGATCACCACGATCGTCGGGTTCTCCATCACGGGATTGAGCACAATCTCGCCGGTGAAGAAGACCATCGTCAAGCTCTTTCCCGACCCCTGCGTGTGCCAGACAACCCCGCCCCTCCGGTCCCCGCTTGGCCGGGATGCATGGACGGTACTTTCAACCGCTTTTTTCACCGCATGATACTGGTGGTATCCTGCCATCTTCTTGGCAATCCCGCCCTCGTCATCGATCTCGAAGACAATGTAATTCCTGATCAGATCGAGGAGCCGCCGCTTATCGAATGCACCCCGGATCAGCACTTCAAGCCGGAGCAGGGTTGGCGGGGCAAGCTGTTCGCCTTCAATGGTCCGCCACGGCATGAACCGCTCGCGGATGGAGGTCAGGGTGCCGATCCTGGCTTCGAGACCGTCCGAAATGACGATCATCTCATTGTGGGCGAACAACCCCGGGATCTGCTGCTTGTAGGTCTGGATCTGCCGGTATGCGGTCTCGATTGTTGCCTTTTCATCCGTCGGGATCTTCAGCTCGATGATAACGATGGGGAGACCGTTGAGGAAGAGAAGAATATCGGGTCTCCGGTTGTGGTGGTTCTCGATGACAGTGAACTGGTTGACGGCGAGCCAGTCGTTCTTCTCCGGGTGATCAAAGTCTGCCAGCCGTACCTGGTCGCCTTTGATGGTGCCATCGGGCCGGTGGTACTCGACTTCAACCCCATCGACCAGCATCCGGTGGAATGTCCGGTTGTTGTTTACCAGGGAGGGAGAGTCCGGGTGCAGGATCTTTTTTAGTGCGGCTTCCTGAGCATCTGCCGGGATATCCGGGTTGAGCCGGGCGATTGCCGCTGCGAGCCGGTGTTTCAGGATTGCATCATGCCAGTGGTCGCGTTCAGCTTTGGGTTCACCGGGAGCAATGTCCGGGCCGAAAAGGGTGGTGTAGCCGAGCTCCCGGAGCCAGGCGAGGGCGTGTTCTTCTACGTGGGATTCGGCGATGCGGGCGGGGGGGGTCATAATTCACCTGCACGGCTTTTTCCGGGAACATCGCTGAACAGGAAGACATATTCCTTGCCCATCATCTTTCGCTTCAGGTATCCCTGTTCTTCAAGCCGGATGAGATCACTGCGGGCGGTTGCATACGCAACGTGATACATCTCTTCGATCTCTTTGATCCTGACAGGTTTTTCCCGGTGTTTCACGATCCATTTGAGGATATCAACCTGACGGTAGCTGAGCTCTTCTGATTCCTGGATCGCATGGAGCGCCCGGATCTGCTCAGCCTGCTGCTCCCGGATATAGGTCTGAATCTCTTTGATGGTCTTTTCAATCGCGGAAAGGTTGTAATGGATGAAGTAGGTCAGGTCGTTTTCATCGGATTCAGTATAGACGTATGCCTTTTTGTACTGCCCTTTTGTATCTTTGATCGCCCGCGAGAGTGCCATGTATTCAAAGAGCCAGTAATCGTGCCGGAGTACATACCAGTAGAAGATGGTCCGGGCAGTCCGTCCGTTCCCGTCATTGAAGGGATGGATGTACCCGATAAGGAAATGCAGGAAGATTCCCTTGACAACCGGGTGGATGAAGGAATCGTCATTATTGTTTGCGAACCGGCAGAGTTCATCGATGAGTGCCGGAATTTCTGATGAGGGCAGGGGGGTATGGAGGATGGTCCCCGTGCTGTCCACGACACGGATATCATCGTTGTCCCGGAACCGGCCTTCATCAGAAGGATCTTCAAGGGTCCCACTCGTGATCATCTTATGGAGCGAGAGCAGGAGCGCCGGGGTCAGGTCTTCTTTTTCGATCTCCCGTACCTTCTTCATGGTGAGATAATTGTTGACAATCATCTGTTCGTCCCGGTTGGTGGGTTTCCGCCGCTCGCGGAGCATCTGTTTTGCAACTTTCCGGGTCGTTGCTGCTCCTTCGAGCTGGCTGGAAGCAATCGCCTCCTCCATTAAGGAGTTGACGATATACCGTTCCCGGTCATGCCCGACCATATCCAGGACGCTTGTGAGGTTGCCGGCTGCTGTTTTGTCGAGATGATGGAGCATTTGCCAGCAGGAATCGTTGAGATTGTAAGGGAAATGCCGGCCGGCAAAGAGGATCTCTTTTCCCTGTGTCCTCCGGAGAAGTTTCATCAGTACCCAGACGGACTTTGCATCTGCGGGGAGGGGATGGTGCCGGAGTTCTTCCCAGTGGAGGTACCGGGCGTTAAACGATACTGCGGCCTCCAGCACCTTCGGGTCCTGTGCGAGGCTGATGGCGGCACTGAGATCCTTATCGGAAAATTGCGGGACTTTCGGGAGTTTCATGGCGGTTGCTGCCTTAAGACGGGTCTGAATGATACTTTCTTTGCGCTATCATATATCAATATCTATCAGTTTGTGATATGTTGATAGATTTTGATAGATGGGAAAAAGGGAAACTGCCAGGAGAGGTTGTCGAAGCAACTACTAATTTAGGAGATTTTGGTAATTATTAGTAGTTGGGAATGGGTCTGATAATCAGGCACTCATGTCAGGTTAAGACCGGACTACTATCCGTTCAACCTTTTTAATAA
>JBAXDE010000197.1:0-4535 GCA_037141115.1 Methanomicrobiales archaeon
CGGTTACAATATCATAGTGGAATTGTTAAAAGAGGAAGAGCGCGTGATGGTCGTGGACAAAGATGAGTCCCGCGTGCGCCATCTTCGCGACCAGAAGTACGATGCATACCAGCGCGATATCACCTCCTCCGATCTGCTGGTTGGACTTCCCCTGTTTGAGATTGCGTTTGTGATGACCGGTGACGGGGATGCCAACCTCGCAGCAGTCCTGACTCTCAAGAAACGGTATCCCACAGTCCAGGTAGTTGCCCGTTCGGTTGACCCGGTCAATGGCGAGAAGCTCACTGCTGCAGGAGCCGAGTTCGTTCTCTACCCGCAGGAAGTAGTTGCCCGCTCCGCGATCCTCCAGATCAAAAAGCAGCACTCCAGCCGGATATCTGCAAGGCTTTTCGCCCTGCTTGCCGGTTGGGAAGGCTGCCTGGGGATCATCACCCACAAGAACCCGGATCCCGATGCGATCTCATCGGCTCTCGCGCTTGCCGAGATTGCCAAACGGGCCAATCCGAAAGGTCTCACCACCCGGATCTTCTATGAAGGCAACATCGGCCACCAGGAAAACCGCACCTTTGTCAATCTGCTCGATATCAAGATGGAGCACCTGACTACCGAAGCAATGCAGCAGTGCAACTTCTTAGCGCTCGTGGACTGTTCGGGCCCCGGTGCCAACAACGATATTCCCCCCCAGACGAAGATCAATATCGTCATCGACCACCACAAGGATGGCAAACACGTGGCAACGCAGAGCTCGTTTGTCGATATCCGGCCCGGGGTCGGCGCCACTGCCAGCATCATGACCCAGTACCTGCAGGAGCTCGATGTGCCGGTCGACAAACGCGTGGCAACCGCACTCCTCTATGGAATCCGCACGGACACCAAGGAGTTCAAGCGCAACGTAACCCCGCAGGATCTCAACTACGCGGGATTCCTGCTCCCGCTCACCGATGCCGACCTGCTCGACAAGATCATGTCTCCTTCCATGTCGCAGGAAACGCTCGATGTGATAGGAAAAGCGATTCACGAACGGAAGATCCAGAGCGGGTACCTCTTCTCCAATGTCGGTTTTGTAATGAACCGCGACGCCCTGCCACAGGCAGCTGACCTGCTCATCACGCTCGAAGGAGTGAATACAGCACTGGTCTATGGCATCACCGAGAATGCGATCGTGATCTCGGCCCGCAACCGCGACATCCGGTTGCATATCGGCAATGCACTTTCCGAGGCATTCGGTGAGATGGGCGATGCCGGCGGCCATCCGAACATGGCAGCCGCGGCCCTCCCGCTCCACTTCTTTAACAAGGTGGAGAACAAGGAAGAACTCTTGAAACTCGTGATCGATCCGATTCTCGAGAAGTTCAAGAATCTTGTCGGGCTGGAGAACGAGGACCGGAAGAATGCAGTTTAATGACTGGGAACCGCACTACAGCGAGATACTGGAGTATTTCGCATTCGATCGTGCAGGAGATGAAGAGGCAGCCCGGCTTCTCGCTTCGCTCCTGCCCCGTGACAACCTGCTCTCCCTTGCGGCACTGACGTGCGACAACCCGGTTACGGTCTGCGGTAATGCCCCCTGCCTGAAAGATGAGCTGGATAAGATCCAGGGTGTGGTCTTTGCTGCCGATGCAGCCACTGATGTGCTCGATGCACATGGTATCTACCCAAATGCCGTCTTTACGGATCTCGATGGTGCGAGTGACCGGCTCCTGGCCCTCAACAAGGAGGGCACGATCGTTGTCGTGCATGCGCATGGCGATAACATCGCACTGCTGAAGCACTGGGTGCCCCTATTCACCGGTCCGATTGTCGGGACAACCCAGAGTACTCCTCTTCCCCGGGTCCATAACTTCGGTGGATTTTCCGATGGTGATCGTGCGGTCTTTGCTGCGGATGAACTCGGCGCTGAAACGGTTACGCTCATTGGTTTTGATCTCGATGACAAGGATGTTGATCCGGTGAAACGCGGAAAGCTCATCTGGGCCCGTAAACTCCTCGCCCTGCTCGGTCATACCGTATGAGTGCTGTTGCAGTCATCCTTGACGGCTACGTGGACGAGCCGGCATGTCTTGGCGTGCCCCCGTATGTCTCGCCCTATATCCGCACAGTGGCCGGGGCGATGATCGCACACGGGTACACCGTGCAGTATCTTACGATCGACCAGCTCCGCCTTGATCCGATGCGGACGGTGGAGCTGAACCGTGCGGCCCTGCTCGTGATGATCGCCGGTGTCACGGTGCCCGGAAAATATCTTGGCGGTACCCCCGCTACCCTCACCGAGATCCAGCAGGTCGGCCACATGGTACGCGGCCCGAAGAAACTGATCGGAGGGCCGATCGGGTTTGGGTATGCGGCAGAGGGCGGGCAGAAGGCGATCCGGCAGGTGATCAGCGGGTTTGAGGCCCTGCTCACCGGCGAGCCGGCCATTGCGCTGGACAATTATCTTGGTGGCAATGAACCGGCAGGTGCGCTTGATTATACCCGCACGGACCCGTGGAGCATTGCGGGCAGCGGGATCATCGCGCAGCACCCTGATTACCCGTACGTGATGTGCGAGCTGGAGACCGCCCGGGGCTGTGCCCACGGGGCAACCGGTGGCTGCTCATTCTGCACCGAGCCCTTCTACGGCCAGCCAAAGTACCGGAGTATTGCAGCAGTTGCAGCGGAAGTTGCTGCACTCCACACTTCGGGGGCCCGGCACTTCCGGGTAGGCAGGCAGCCGGACATTCTAGCCTATGGTGCGGGAGCGGGAGAGTATCCGGCCCCCCGCCCGGATCTGCTCGATAAACTCTTTTCATCGATCCGTGCCTCCGCCCCGGAGCTAAAGACACTCCATATCGACAATACGAACCCGGCCACGATCGCCCGGCATGAAGATGCCGGTCGTGAGGCGCTCCGGGCGATCATCCGGCACCACACTTCTGGCGACGTGGCTGCGTTTGGCATGGAGACTGCGGACCCGGTGGTGATTGCAGCGAACAACCTCAAGGCACAGCCCGATGAAGTCTTCCGGGCAATTGAGATTGTGAACGAGGAAGGGGGCATGCGCAGGGATAATGTGCCCGAGCTCCTGCCGGGCCTCAATTTTGTCTGTGGGCTTGCAGGAGAGACCGAACAGACCTACGAGTTGAACGAGCAGTTCCTTGTCCGGGTGAGGGATGCCGGGCTCTCTGTCCGCCGGGTGAACATCCGGCAGGTGATGCCCTTTGAAGGCACGCCCGTATTTACGAACAACACGCTCGGAAAGCACGAGCAGCGGTTCAAAGCCTTTAAGGAATTTGTCCGGAACACAATCGATCTCCCGATGCTCCAGCGGGTGTTTCCCATTGGTACCGTGCTCCGGGATGTGCGGGTGGAAGTGACGGGGGACTTGTCGTTCGGCCGGCAGCTGGGATCATATCCAATCCTTGTGGGGCTTCCGCTCAAATTGCCGCGAAACACGATCACCGATGCGGTGGTGGTGGACTGGGGCATGCGGTCGATCACGGCGTTACCGGCACCAGTAGAGATTAATTTACTTCCTGCTTCTGCTGTACGGTGGCTGCCCGGTGTGGGAAAGAAAAAGATAGCGGCCGTGATGGCAAAAAGGCCGTTTACCGGGCTTGAGGCGTACCGGAAAGTGGCGGGGAACTCGGCGATTGATGGGCAGATGCGGTTTTAACATGATCTGCAGAGATCCTATTGCCGGAACCTTTCGATGGATATTAATCCCTCAGGCCTCTTTAAAAAACTGGTGAAATACCATGCGTTTCCTCCCTCTCATTCTGCTCTGTGCCGTTGTTACCGGGGCTGTTCTGTGCTCTGCGTGTCTCTCGCAGCCGGACCCGGTGTACAAGCCTGATGTCTCCACAACCGAACTGAAGGTCAATTACACCGGTCCAATTCAGGCTAAATACGGGACCTATGACTGCATCTTCAATAAGGAAGTCATGGCCCCGACAGAGATCTTGTTTAAAATGTTCAACTGCCGCATGGACTATGCCTCCTTTGGGAAAGTTGCGAATGATACCGGGAGATCCGTACTTACCGCGGATATTATCCGTGACGGGCAGGTTATCAAGAGTTATTCCACCAGCACATCCGGTGTCGGGTTTGACAAAATTCCGGAATTTCTGGTGCGATCGGCAAAGGAACCGGACCTGATGCAGGGTACACCGCTGACCGCGAAGATCATCGTGGACGGGGAGTGGACCGGGTGGTTCGAAGATGCCTTTGGAACCCAGTATGAATACGGATCCGGATCCGCCTCCCTGACCATTTTAAAGCCGGCTCTTCCCGTCAAAGCCTGTGTACGGAGCAAGGGGGAATCGGCCGGCACACCTCCTGTGGTCGAGATCTACCGCGGCGGGACGTTCCTGAAACGCTCCGATTCTAAGAATGAGTATAACAATTACTGTGTCACCTACCCGTAACACATCCTGCCTTTTTTCACGTATTTTGATCAAAAACGAAATACTCACGTTTTCATTACAGATCTGGTCCTCCGGAATGCAGGGAATATGAATGGGATATTTCCAGGGTTTTTTTTCAGGCTTTTTAAAAAA
>JBAXDE010000198.1:0-4524 GCA_037141115.1 Methanomicrobiales archaeon
ATTTGCCAGTAAACCCGAAAGGTTGGTTTGCCCTATTTTTTGGAGGGGATACGGAGACCTCTCAAAAATAAACTATCTGGAATTAAAAAACACCCTTGGGAAAAATTTTAACGGGGAACTTGAGCTCTATGTCATCAATGAATACGGTGTGATCATACGTTCCACGGTGCCAGGAGTCCTCGGTCTTAATCTATCGACCTTTGCTGATTACAACCATGCGCTGCCAAAAATTATCGCTGGGGATTCGTTTGTAGCAGACAGGTTCGTCCCGTCAGTTGAGAATGCAAATTCTTCAACCGTGACCGGAAAAATGAGAAAATTTGCATTTATGCCCACCCCCGATCACCGGTACCTGCTCGAGCTCGGTCTTGCCTCCAGTGACTTTGAGAACCAGCGGGCTACCCTCTCCTACTTTGATACCGCACAAAAACTGGAGACTATCAACCCGAATCTTAAAAGCATCCGGATATTTGATGTTCATAAAAATCTCTTCACTTATGACGGAGTATACCGTTCCCCCTCACCGGACCCAGAGCAGGAGCAGATCCTTGATGGCGTCCTTGAAACACGATCTGATTACCTGACCGTTTCTCCCGACAAGCACACGTCAAAAAAATACCTCTTTGTCAACCTGAGTGAAGATGGTTCGGCATCTGACACTAGCGTGATCGTCGAGCTTACGTACTCTGATGAAAATCTCGTCAGGAAACTCAACAATATTCTGGTCTACCATCTCTCGCTCGGGTTTATCGCTGTCGTTCTCGGGATACTTGCAGCCTATGGGGCTGCACGGTTGATTACCCGTCCCATCAACGAGATCGTTGAAGATGTGGACATCATCTCCCGGGGAAAACTTGACCATACTATCAGGAGCATGGAGAACGTTGAATTCACGAAACTCGAACAGAGCATCAACCTGATGATTAAGAGAATTAAGGAGGAGAGTGAAGAGCTGGAACGGAAGAATTCCGAGCTCCAGATTGCCGCACGGATACAGGAGAGTTTCCTTCCCGCGATTATCGAGCCAGTGCCGGGTTATGATATCGCGGCAATGAGCCTTCCTGCAAAAGTTGTTGGCGGCGACTTTTACGATATTATCCCGGGCGCAAGGATGCGGGATAAACAAGAACAGGTTGGTATCATTATTGCCGATGTTTCAGGAAAAGGACTTTCTGCGGCAATATTCATGGCCCTCTCGATAGTTATTATCCGGGTGAATGCAGCCTGGCACGAGATGCCCGAGGATATTTTCCGGGATGTAAACACCATCATTACCGCTGAACAGAAAGCAGACATGTTTGTTACGGCATTTTTTGGTGTTCTCGACCGGGCACATGAGACCTTCACGTATGTCAACGCCGGGCACAACCCCCCCATGGTCCTTTATTCCCATGAGGGCCACATCACAGAACTAGAGCCGACCGGTATCGCGCTGGGGATTACGGAAGATTCCCTTTACAAAAAAGCGACCATCCCGCTCAAGTCCGGGGATATCGTCGTGCTCTATACGGATGGCGTGACCGAAGCCACTAACATAGGAGATGAACTCTTTGGCGAAGAACGGCTGCAAAAGATAATTCTCGCAAACCGTGGGCTCTCCGCAGGTGAGTTAACAAAAAAGATCCTCCTTGAGGTACAGGAATTCACAGGAGCTGCACCCCAGTCAGACGATATTACCCTTCTGGTGGTGAAAGTCTCTTGACAACTGAACGAAAAGGACGGAAATGAACCTCAATGTGCCCCTCACGATTGTTCCAAACCCGTCCGCGATCACACCACTCTCTCAAACGTCCCGGTGCCCGTTCCTGTTCCGGGCAATTGTCAAACGGCATGCGATGACCGGCACAAGGCTGGGCCGTTGCGCGGAGACCGGCCAGCCCCCGGGTTTCGGAGGGGTGGGGCCCGGGCCATCCGGTAACGGAATGGCCGGAGCCCTTTCCCGTACCGCTCACACTCCCAAACGCTCCGGAACATGCCCGGTCCGGTGCCTTGTGTTCCGGCTAATAGTCAAACGGCATGCAATGACCGGTTCAAGGCTGGGCCGTTACGCGAGAGCCGGCCAGCCCCCGGGTTCCGGAGGGGTGGGGGTCGGGCCTTCCTGTTTCGGGGTGGCCGGAGCCCCACATCGGCGCCAGCCGAACACGAGGTAGTTATCCTAGCGGCAGGTCTAACCGGAAATTTTACTTTTCACAGATACATGACAAAAGACTAATGCATATCTCCCTGATTATGCAAACAACCATATTCCTCAAATTCATACGATTGACTTGAACAAAAAGGACCCTTTCCCATGCCTTCCCAACCGCAGATGAGTATCGAGGAAATCGCAGAATTGCTGGATATCGAAGATCTCTCTGAAAGTACCTACATCGAGATCAAAAAAGCAGCCGGGGAAGATGGAAGAGGTCAGCTTCCGGAATCATTTTTTCCGACATACAGCGCATTTGCCAACACTCAGGGAGGCATCGTCCTTCTCGGATTCCAGGAAGTTTATCCTGGTGAATTCTTCCTGACTGGGATCTCTGATCATGGCCGGGTCATCGACCAGCTGTGGAGCAACCTGAACAACCGTGAAAAAGTCAGTATCAACATCTTAAAAGATGACAATGTTTCTGTCGGTACTCACGATGGAAAACAATACATACGGATTGTTGTGCCGCCGGCCCGGCGTGAACAGAAACCCGTATACGTGGGGAAAAATCCCCTGACCGGGACATTCCGCAGGAATTTCTCCGGGGATTACGTCTGCGATGAATCGACAGTCAAGCGGATGATTGCTGAGCAGGTGGAAGAATCCCGGGATGCAAAATTACTTTCGCATTTTACTGAGAACGATTTGGACCTTGATACGCTCCGGTCATACAGGAACAGATTCAGGAGCACAAAACCCACGCACCCGTGGAACAGCCTTGATGACCACGAATTCCTTCGCTCTATTGGGGGGCTCACACGCGATCGGGCATCAGGAGAGGAAGGACTGACCCTTGCCGGACTCCTGATGTTTGGCAAACTGAGACCCATCCTCGATGCAGTTCCTCATTACCTTGTGGATTACCAAGAGCGCAGAGCTGAAGACGATGACGGGACCCGATGGGTGGACCGGGTCACAACGGATGGCACCTGGTCCGGCAATCTCTACGACTTCTTTCAGATTGCCATCCAGAAACTGTACCGGGACCTCAAGGTTCCATTCAAACTTGCAGGCCCCTCCCGCATCGATGACACCCCCGTTCATGAAGCCTTGCGTGAAGCATTGACAAATACTCTCGTTCATGCAGATTATAGCGGGACGATTCCTATCCTCATCATCAAGCGACCGGATATGTTCATGTTCCGGAATCCTGGCACGATGAGGGTGCCTGTTGAAGATGCAATTCGTGGAGGCGCCAGCGATTGTCGCAACAGGAACCTCCAGACGATGTTCGATCTCATTGGCTATGGAGAACGTGCAGGTTCGGGCCTTCCGAAAATTTTCCAGAACTGGAGGGAACAACTCTGGCGTCTCCCGGAACTCAAAGAGAAATTCAATCCGGAACAGACTATCCTTGTCATGCGGATGATGAGCCTTCTTCCCGATACGGTGATGAAGAGTCTCGAAAACCGGTTTGGATCGAAGTTCAATGAGTTATCCAAAGAACAGAAACTTGCCCTTGCTACAGTCGCCATCGAAGGCAGCGTAACCCATGCACGAATTAAAGAAATGTCGGACATCCATCCCCATGATCTTTCGAAGGAATTGAAGGACCTTGTAACTCATGGATTTCTCCAGTCTGCCGGGGCGACCCGGGCAATGGTGTATACATTCCCCAGACCGGGACCGTCAGAATCAGATGATACCATCCAGACCAAGCTCGATGGTATAGTGGAACAAAAGGGCATCAGCTCCGTTCATTTGCCGGATAGCTCCGTACATTTGGAACCGAGCTCCGAACATTTGGAGGACAGCTCCGAACATTTGAATCAATTGCGAAAGATTGCAAAGCCAATTGAGGGGAAACGAAAGGTTCCTGCCCCGATTATGGAAGGTGTGCTTCTGAAACTTTGCACAGAGGATTATTTGAGCCTCAGGGATATTGCGGAAATTATGAACCGCACACCCGATACCTTGAGAATCCATTACCTGAACCGAATGGTTAAAGGAGGATTGCTGGAATTGCGCTACCCGGACAAACCGAACCATCCAGATCAGGGATATAAGACACGAAAATAGGGGGACTTAAGAGAATAGTGGATACCTTGCGGACAAAACTCTGTCGCGAGGGACGGGAAGCCACCCTTCTGTTTCAATAGTCGCTGAGCCCTTTCCGGTCCCGCTCACTCTCCCAAACGTTCCGGTACATGCCCAGCCCGGTGCCTTGTGTACCGAGCAACTGTCAAACAGCCTGCGATGACCGGTTCAAGACTGGGCTGTTACGCGAGAGTGGCCAGCCCCCGGGTTTCGGAGAGGTGGGGGCCGGGCCTTTTTCATGGGGGGCACATGGGGCACTTAGATCCCATTTTCCGGAAAGTCTTACGAGAAAACTG
>JBAXDE010000199.1:0-4513 GCA_037141115.1 Methanomicrobiales archaeon
TGCCAGTAAACCCGAAAGGTTGGTTTGCCCTATTTTTTGGAGGGGATACGGAAAAACGCATAATAAAAAGGGTCAGATATTGCAGCTGCGCCGGTCCTAATCTGACCGGCCTTCTTTTTTGATCCTTTCTGCTGCAATATCGCAATAGTGAGGATCGATATCAATGCCAATACCCTTCCGGTTGCATAATGACGTTGCAACGAGAGTTGAACCACTCCCCATGAACGGATCGAGGATGGTGTCACCGACAAACGAGAAGAGCTTCATGCACCGGAGTGGAAGTTCTACGGGAAACGGGGCCGGGTGGCCAATCTTGGTCTTGCGCTCGCCGTTGAATGTCCAGAGCCCGTTGGTCCACGCCATGAAATCATCACGGCTGATGTCGGATTCCCGCGTTCCGCTCGTCTTCTTCCACGATTTTTTGTAGAGGACCACAATAAGTTCAACGGGTGCGATCACATACGGTGCCGATGCACTCTTCCATGAACCCCACGCAGTCCTGCGAGAGATATTTCCTTCGTTCCAGACGATGGTCGAATGATACGCAAACCCGCATTTCTTTGCTATCGTTGTCAGGTCAGCCCCTACGCTCTGCTGGCCGCCTTTGTTCTTATCGAGCGGGATATTGAGGCAGAACCGGCCATCATTTTTCAGCCAGCTATAGCAGCGTTTCATCCATCGCTTTGAGAATGCGAGATATTCATCATAGGTGATCTGGTCATCGTGATTGTTATACTGGATATCTACATTGTAGGGAGGTGAGGTGATGACGAGATCAATACTTTCCGGCGCGATCCGACGGGTGGTGAAAAGATCCTCGTTGATGATATTTGCCTGCCCATCAGTAAAAAAAAATCCGCTCTTCACGCCGTGCACTCTTCCTGTATGGTAGATCTTCGTTACCCTGCGGTATAGCATTTCGCCCACAGAAACAAAAAAAGTTGAGATCTGTTTACGGTTGTTGAGGAATTTATTGGATCGGGAATCCGGGTGCCATTGAGCTAACCCGCTGGTTAGAAGAATAACTTTTTCCATCCAAGCAATATTATCTGCCAGGAATTGCACCTTGAAAACAACTGCCCGCAGCATTTGAGCGGGATGTGGTTGGTGGTATTCCTGAACGTTCAGCGGTTTATATGGATGGGGGTCTTGCTGGCAGTTTCTTTTGTTTTCTTTACGCCCGTTGTCAGTGCTCTTGTGGATACTTCGGATATCCCCCACAGTACCGGGCCGCTCGACAGGAACAGCCCGGAAGAACTCTCGTTACTCAAATCGCATACTGCCTATGTTGGTGTGATGCAGCAGGCTCGTATGAACGGCGTGATCGGGTATATCGATCAAATCAGCGATGGTGCCGGCACCGCCAACCTCCAGTGGATACAGGAGGATTACCTCACCGCCGTATCCTCAATACCCCTGTTGTACACATCTGATGAGATCACTGCCGCACGGGAAGAGATGCGGGTACAATCGATACGTTTTTTTGAAGAGACCAATATCCAGATGGCGGCATTTAACGGAACTACTACTGGCTTGCGAGCCAGCACTAAGGAGACCGAGGCAGATGCCGAGACCGCTTTTGCCCGTATGCCCGGTTCGGTATGGCTGATAAAAGGCAGCGCACGACTGGCAGCCTTCAATACCAGCGCCGAGAAACGCGCAGCACTCCTGCTCACACTCACCCGGAAAGGAGTGGATATTACCCAAATACGTGAGATTTCCAATCAGATCGAGGCCCGACGCACCGATCTGCAGATAATCGTGGTAAAACACCAGGACGGGGCTGTACTTACACTGAACAGCAGCATAGCCCGGCTCAACGACCAGTTCCGCAATACCGTTGACGAAGCCCTCAAAAACCATGATATCCAGCTGAAAACCGCCGCGATGCTGGCGATGAAATAATTGATTATACGGGATTAACTCCTGGATGCACAAGGAGGAAAGTTACCCGCGACACCCGGTTGGGACAGCCCATGCAACAAGTCCCCGGGATTTCCCGTACATTTTATCATCTGTTCAGAGGAGATCTCTACTATGGTTACCACAGAGATTTTCAAGAGTGTTCCGGGCATCCTCCGCCCGTTTAAGGCCTACCTTCAGTCCCTGAAACTGGCTGAAGGAGACCAGATCGTTTATTACGGGTGCGTGGGCACCTGCACGCCATTTGTTGAACTGCTGGCAATGACCATGCGGGGACTGCGTCTTGAACAGGTATTTGTCCCGCTTCTCGAGGAGTCCAAAGCAAAGAAGATCATCGAAATTATGGATGTCGGCATGCAGGTGTGCGGAGGCCCGGCCCGGCTGCAACCCCGGGTGATCGTGATCATGGGCGGACTGGCAATGCCGAACATGCCACTGACAAAAGAGGATGTGCAGGCACTCATCAAGCGGCAGAGCCCGGAGAAAGTCGTCGGGGTCTGTTTCATGAGCATGTTTGAGAAAGCCGGTTGGCTGGATACAGTATCCTTTGATCTGATGATCGATGCAACCATCGATCCGGTTACCGTAACAAAAAAAGAATGAGTTTTTTTATTCACCCGTTATTTTTCCCAATGGAAAAGACAATCAGGATGACAATAAGTACTCCACTTATTGTGAGGAATAATAACGTGGAAAAATCGTCACGCGGTTCATTTTTTTCCATCCCGGGGTTCTGTGGCGGGGGAGGCATGGGGGTGTTTGAATCTTTGACCGTGAACGTTGCCAACCCCGAGCCAGTTTTATTCGATTTTTCCCATCCGACCGTCAGGTAATATTCTCCCGGAGGCAGGCCGGGTGCATTGAGTTCATAGCTCCAGCGATTACTCCGAAAACCTGCCACAATGGGAAGCGTGTTTGAGGTGATCAGTTCATTTGAACTCTTGTTATAGATGTGGGCACGGAGGTAATTCTCAGTACCCATATTCGTTGTACCGGTAAAGACAATCCTTTCCCCGGTGATCTGGTCAGAGAGTTTTATGGTGGAACCAGAGACATAATTATCAAATTGTACTGATGGTTCTTCGACAAAGAAATATTCCGTAAGGAACGTATCATCAACGCCCGGGATCTTTGCAGTGTTCGTGAGGAGCACGACCACCGGCTGGACATTTTCTTTGAGGTCCTGGGGAGTCCCAAGTTTTTCAATGATTTTTCCCCGGTTCATGATAGTGAGATTCCCCCCACGGTCCGTTCCGGGTTCAATATTTACTACGCCACCCGGCCCCGGGTTCTGGAGTATAATGGCATACTGGCCGCTGGAGAATTTTTCTGTTGTCGAGGGTTTGACCGAAACCGAGAAATTTCCATGCCTGTCCGGGGTGACCGCGACGGTATCAAAATAGTTTCTGCCGATGATCCATATAGTAACCATACCATTTGTCGCATTAGTACCGCTGATGGAAAACGTATCACCTTTGGTAATTAGTTCCGGAGCGCTGGTCGAATAATATACCGATGCAGCAACGGGTGCAATTATGAACAGAAGGAGTACGACAATAGTTACGGCACGTATAGTACTGATCTTCATATCTCTCCACCCAGTTACGCTGGTTAGTGATCTTTAGCCTTTTGTTGATAAACGTTTTTTGTGTTATGGGGGGAATGCCACACCATTTTTGTTACTGAAATGATCTCCCCAGTATGTCCGTATTATCTGCTCCGCACGGTATGAACCAAGGGCTACATGGGAGGTTATGGTAAAGATAGCCATAGCCACCGGATAGTGTCTAGTTTTTTTTCGAGTTTGCATGACTCAATTTTTCTTTTTAATTCATTATCGATAGGATTTATGATAATGTGCAGGTTCCGGAAACCGGGCGTTATCAGGAACTATTTTCCAGCAGAAACAGGATGAAACTGATATTCGAAGAGAGGGGGAAGCGGGGGCAGAGTATAGATATAGATTCCGGAGATCTTTCTTGATCCAAAGGAATAGCTTCCGGTAATAATCGACTCACTCCAGTTCCATGCACGATCCTCGTTCATTGTCTGATAAGGGTAATAAAGATAATAAAAGGCTCCAACGAACTGGATGATGATGGAAACGATGAGAAGTATTCCTATCACTATCAGGACAATGTTGTTTTTCCGGTCATGACGTTCTGTTTTGGGAGTCCCAAAATAATAATTCAAATAAAATCCTGTGTAGAGACCTAGTACTGGAACAAATCCGGTTAAAAACCGCGGTCCATAACAATATGCTGCAGACGAACTCCATAAACTGAAAAAACTATACACGAGAATCTGGAGGACAATTACCGGTCCGAAAATAAGTAATACCTGCTGGATTTTACTGACATTTATTTGTCGCAGGTGATAAAAACCGGCAATCGACAGGATGAGAACAGGACAAAAAATAAAGAGTCCTAAGTTGGGTGCAATGAGAAGACCGATATAATTTTTAATAAAATCGGAACTCATGATAAAAAATTTGATGTTTTCCTTATAACCACCAAAAACATTTCCAAAAACGGAATAGTTATAGAATAAAAAGGGAAGACCCCCGAGAATTCCACCGGAGATATAATGG